>JBEGIR010000044.1 GCA_040224245.1 Puniceicoccaceae bacterium
AGACGGAAATTCAGAATCTTCCACTTTTCGGATACGGGATCAAAGGTTTCACACTTTCCCTGATCGAAACGGCCATGCGCATCAGCCAATACCGCGTCAGCGCCCGGCAAATCGAACAGATCATCCAGATCGGAAAATCCATGCTGCAGTATCCTGTTGAGCTACTGCCCGAGGTCGAAACTACACTCAATCGCTTGACTCCTCATTACCGCCTGATTCTGGCCACCAAGGGCGATTTGCTCGACCAGGAGCGCAAGCTGCAACGGTCGGGAATCTCCCACTTCTTTCATCACATTGAGGTCATGAGCGAAAAAAACGCCGCCGCCTATCAACACCTGTTAGCCCATCTCGATGTACAACCTCACGAATTCGCCATGGTCGGCAACTCGCTGAAATCCGACATCCTTCCCACACTGGAGATCGGCGCGATTGCCTTTCATGTCCCCTACCATGTGGATTGGGTCCACGAGCGCGTTGAATCCTTTTCGGCACCCGAAGGACGTTGCTTCACCTGCCAACACATAGGGGAAGTTGCAGATCATTTGCACGTGGCCTAGCCATTCGTCTCGCGCCATGGTCACCATTCTCATCCTCTGTTTCAACAAACTGGAACTCAGTCAGCGCTGCGTGCAGGCCACGCTGGATGCTGGCTATCACCCAGAACAGATCAGCGTGATCGACAATGGCTCCTCCCAACCGTTGCAAGCAATGCTCCAGGAACGGTTTCCGGCGGTCAATTGCATCCGACTGGAGCACAACCTCGGTTTTGCCGGTGGCTTCACTCAGGGTATTCGGCGTTTTCTCACGATGCACCCGAATTGCCGGGATTTTCTTTTTCTGACCAATGATACCCAACCCCACCCCGGATGTGCAGAAGCGTGCGCAGCAAGCGCGAGAAAACACCGAAGCCACTTGATCGCGCCTCGCTTGCTGTTTCGCAACGATCCTGAGCGTATCGACTCGCTTGCAGCCCGATTTGAACGCACGGATGGAACGTTACACCACTGCCGGACCCTGGGACTGTCACCCCTGCTCCAGCACGATGAATACATTCCCGGGACCGCCATGTGGATGACACGCGAGGCGTTTGAGCAACTTGGTGGCACCGATGAATCGTATGTCATGTACTGGGAGGATGTGGATCTTTGCTTTCGCGCCCACCAGCAGGGAATCCGGATGGCCCGTTGCGAAGAGGCCATAATCGCACACGGAATCGGGCAAACCTGTCACAAAAAACCGCTTTATTCGACGTATTACTTCCAGAAAAACCGTATTCGATTCTGTAAAAAATGGCTCGATTCAGAATCGTGGAAACAGGTTAGCTCCCGCATTGCAACCGATCTTCAAGCCCTTATGGAGCGCGCCACACTACGGAATGACACCCAGCGCCAGCACTTTGTCGAGCAGCTTCAAATCCTGCTCAAATCTGAAAGCGCATAAGCCTGTTCAGGCAGTCGTACTTCGGTAGTCCAGAAACCGTTCGATGCGTTCAGGGGTTCCCAAATCAAAATACTCCTGCACGTCGATACTTCCTGCCGGAAAACAAGCACTGTGACCACACATGTTCTCATGCAATCTCGATGTTAAGCTCTGCATGAGCATCGGGTGCAGTTCTCCTGCAATACTCCGCTGAAATCCAAGGCAACACCAGATCGCGTTAAACGCACGCACATCCGTCGGCTTATCCTGCAGTCCACTAACCCTAGCGTCTTCATCCAACATCAGCGCACCGAATTGTCGAAGCTCCGCTTCATCATGGCTGCGTTTCACCCCAAATACGAGGGAATGGTAGGACAATGCTTCAATCATTCCTTCCAGTAAAGTAACGCGGACGCCTCTCCGCAGCCACGCGCTGCGGTCCAGAGAGGACAGCACCAAAAAACTGTCAGGCAAGAGCACTACGTTGCTTTCAGAAAAATGCTCCCTCGCCGAATGGATCGATCCGGGCCACTCGTGAAGTTCTGGATCAAACGAAACCGCCACAACCCGCATCACCGTCCCTTCGAGTTGCTCTATTACCCGCGAAACTACGGATTCCTTGCCGCTTCGGATCACGACCACTACTTGAGTTTTGGCGGCTAACTCCGGTGGCGTCTGCATCAACAGATCCAGCGAATACTGGATCAGCGGAATGCCAGGCTCAGCTTCATGCAATTCTTTCGGCCCACTTGCACCGAGTCGCCGTCCTTCTCCAGCACAGGGGAGTATCACCGAAAGCTTCGGTTGAGTGTTCAGTTGTGGATTCACACTCAGGGGAGCACTCCGGCTGGGATTGGGTTTCATGCTAAGAGGGAATTTCAGAACAGGCGTCTCACGATCCACCCACAACCTTTCCCCATGACTGCCGTTCGAGCTAGCCCAGGATTGAGATCAGGAGTTTTGCGATCACTGTCATCACGATGAGCGCAACCGGATAGGCAGTCGCATAACTGACGACAGGCAACTGGGAGTCAGTTCGTGCAGTGAGCGCACCCAGCGCAGGTGTGGAGGTCATGCCACCACAAATACCACCGAGTGCCTGCAAATTGTTTAATCCAAACAGCTTACCCGCAAGCAGATAGGTGACCACCATCGGAAGCAACGTGATCAGCACACCTGCGAGAAACAGCACGGGACCATGATCCACCAAGGTATCGACCATCGCCGCACCGCCTTTTACTCCCGCATTTGCCAGGAAAAACACCAGTCCCAGTTCCTGCAGCAGTTGCCGCGTCGGTCGTGGAATGTGACCTACCAATCGGCCCACTTTTCCGAAGTGCCCAAGCAACAGTGCCACAAACAGCGGTCCTCCCGCCATGCCCAGGGTGATGCCCTGACTGCCCGGAAGCGCAAGGGGAATCATGCCCGCAACCACCCCCAGTGAAATTCCCAGCGACAGGCTCAATAGATCCGTTTCATCAAAGGCTTCGGAGCGATGCCCAATCGCCTTGGCGAAGCGATCCAGTTCATCCGGGTTCCCCACAACCGTAAAAATGTCGCGACGTTCCACACGTGTATCCGCACTCGGAACGAAGGTAACATCAAGACGGGTTACGCGGCTGATCAAAACCCCGTGTTTGCGCAACGGCTGCAGCTGCGCCATCGTCAATCCCACGATGGAGGGATCGGTAACAACCAAGCGCCGCTGCTGTTTTTCCACGTCTTTGATAAAGGGTCGTTCACTCTTTTCACCAATCAAGGCCACCGCCAGTTCCATATCTCGCTGGCGTCCCACGATGAAGAGATGCTGACCCGATTCGAATTGGTCGTCATATTTCAGAGGAACCAATCGATCTCCTTCCAGACGGCGGGAAATTTGCACGGCTCCCAACGAGGACTCCAGCACCTCAGAGATGCGTTTCCCAAGCAATGCCGTGTTCTTGACTTCCACCAGGCCTGTCTGAACCGAATGATACAGGTCATTTGCCACTTTGTATGCGTCGGCTTCACGATCCAAATCCTGTCGAAGGATTCGAGGCATCAACTGTACGAATAATACCACTCCAATCACACCAAAGGGATAGGCTATACCATATCCGATCACCACGTTCGACCCGGCATCAGCCAGCCCTTCGGTTGCCGCCGCAAGGGCTGGGGTGCTGGTCAACGCCCCCGCAAAGATGCCAACCGTGAGGTCCGCCGGAATCTTCATCCACGTGTGGCAGGCCCACGCAATAAGGGCACCGAGTCCGACGATCATGACGCCAAGTTTCGCAAGTGTGGCTCCCTCGCGCGCGAGTGCTCCAAAGAACCGGCCTCCAGCAGATATGCCCACGCAGTAGACAAACAGTACCAGCCCGATGGTTCCCACCACGTCGGGCAACACCACCCCAAAGTGTCCCGCAAGCAGGGCAGAAAAGAGCACTCCCGAGCTGCCAAGGCTGAGCCCCTTAACCTTGAGCGAACCCAAAAACAGGCCCACTCCGATGATCAGAAACAACGCAAAAAGTGGATTACCGAGGAGAATTTGGATCGAATTCATGGGCTGAAAAGAATGCGCTGAACCTATGCACAAGCTTCAGCACTGTCCAGAGTTATGTCACTCAGCGTTGACCCGATCAGGGGCGTTCCCGTAGGCCTTCAAGCAGCAGCGAGCTTTGCGACTCGTTGATTGCGATGGTTTTTCCGTTCCACTCCAACAAAGCGTCAACTTCTTCTGGAATCCGTAGCATCATGTTCCATTGGTTTTGCTCAGGCAGATATTGCATTTGCAGGGTTAACTGCCCTTGGGGAAGGACCACGGTCGTGCTCAGGTCTTCAAGCGTACCCGGTCGCGGTTTCAAATGGACCGTCTGAAACCCCGGAGTTCCGGGACGCACGCCCGCTACCGACACGGGTAGATGATAGAGCGGGTGGGCCGCCCAGGCATGCACATCGGAGCGACTCTCGATATGGTGCTCCGGAAAAGTGGTGAGTCCCATCTCCAAAAACTGCATCCACCGGTCGAGTTGCGCAACAATGAGATCTGCACGTCCTGCCTGCCGATAAGCTTCGAAGACATAGAACTGGAAATAGAGGGTGGCTTGAATCAACGTTGCGTCGCTCGCAATGCGTTCGGCAAAGCTGGATCTCTCTTCCGCCGGAACCACTCCCGCAAGCAGGGCCAGTGCGTTGGTGTGCTGACTGAAAACCTTCTGTTCTGCCGTTTCTGCAAATTGCTTCCTCGCATCACTCCATGCCAGCGATATCACTGCCTGTTTCAGCCGCCTCGAAAGCGTCTCATAGTTTTCAGCGGCATGCAATTCCCCCTGGCTCTCCAACATCTGCGCCGTCTGATCGAGAGCAATCGCCAACATCAGCGACAGCTGCACCGATCCACCTTCTTCAGAGCCGGGTGGAGATCCATTAAAAAACCCTGAAGCACCACCATCCGTGTGATTCCAGTATGGCAGGGGTCCCAATAGCCCATCTTGCTGAATGCGCTCGGTAAACCAGGAAAGAATGTATCGGATCGCGGGCAGGTTTTCTCGAACCAGGTCAGCATCATTCTTATAAAGAAAGTGATCGTGGACCATGCTCACGAAGACCAGCGAAAAGGGCGGGATGATTTGTGCCGCCATTCCGCTGATGGGAAACGCGCTGCGAATCAATCCCATGGGCTGCAGTGAGTCGTGAAATTGATCGATGGCATTGCGCATCAGGCGGTCATCGCCGGTCAGGCAGAGGGATACCAGCGATTGAATGCGGGTATCACCGATGTACTGAAGCTGTTCGTAGTAGGGGCAGTCCATGTAGGTCTCGAGCGCGCACAATTCTAGCGTTCTCCAAGACGCATCCAGAATCGGTTCGATACGCAGATCCGACTTGCTTGAAAACGTACCTTGTTTGTCGAAGGGATAGCGAACCTGCCGGTAGTCGAAGCGTTCGAAAAGCAGGGGTTCGTCACGGGTTTTGATATCGAGTTCTACATAGCGAAAGGATCGCATCCAGAAGGGTTCGAACAAATGATTTTCCGATCCATCAGGATAAAACTGGTCGAATATTCCACGCATGGACTTCCCTTCGATTTGGTTGCGGTTTCCTTTTCTGCCCGCCGCATCCACGAGTGCTTCCTGATACTTCACCGTGATCTCGGCTCCAGCCCCGCCACTCACCTCCAGCATCGGAAAACCGTTGTCGACCACTCCATTGTCGAGCAGTAAAGTGACTCGACAGTTTGCAGGAATGTCGACTGGCCAATCTTTTGGGGTCGTAGTGGGTTGCCCATCCTGCGAGCTTCTTCGAAAGTCATTTAACGACAAAATCCGGGTTTCAATCAAGGGAATGGGGCGCTCCTGCAACAGCCGGTAGTTGAATACTTTCCACGTATTGAGTCCAAGGTGACTGCCCTTGTTCTTCACAACCGCATTTGGCCAGTCGCTGTCGTCAAAATCTGCCTGCAGCCAATCCGCAGGATGCTGTCCCGCATCCCAGGACTCGGTTCCTCCAGCGATATAACCTCTCACGGAATTTGTCGCTGTCATTTCGAGTGGTTTCCACCCAGGACTTTGAAGAACCTTCCAACTCGCATCACTCTGAAGGCGTGCACCCTGAATATCCGGACCGGACAGAATCATACCTGTCCAAAACGTGATCTCTCTCGGTCCGTTCAACGCAGCCGCTTGACGAACTTCAACTGCGATGATGTTGGTTCCCGTTTTCAGGAAAGGTTGGATGTCGAGAGTCTCGTAGTTCCAATGATAAAAATGACCAGCCGCAGGCCCAAAGGTCACCCACTCTCCATTGACCCACAGTCGATAACGTGGGTCCGCAGAAATGTGGATGACAAATGAATCCGGAATGTTCTTCACTTCGAATGTCTTACGAAACAAATAGAGACCCGGTTCATCCGCTTCGGGCGGAGCGATCCAATGTGGAAAAGTTGCATCATCGACCTGATGTGCACTCGTCAGGAATGGACGAGCGTGCATCCCATTCACCATAAACAGAATGCAGAGACAGAAGAGATTGGTAAGCGAATTCATCGTTCTGGAAGGGATTGACATGAATCGAAAGTAGAAATCCACCAGGCAGCAGGTTCCTGAAGCATGCTGCACGAATTCCGACTATTTACAATCCACACCTCTACCGATTTTTGTCTGGAATCATCCAAAGGGTCTCAATTGCAGATTGCGCATGACACGCAGCTCTCCCCAGTCTGCTCCCCGCATCCGTGCAGCACATGTTTTGCGGTTTGCTCCAAACCAGTCCCGATGGCACTCCTGCAGCTCCTTCAGATACGCCGCGCTACCGAGAGCCATTCCATCCGAAAAATACCGCACCCGACAGCGCAGTACTTCTGTCATTTCCAGTTTTCCCTCACCAGCCAGTACCGACTCCACCTTCTCTTCACTCAAGCGTCCCCGATCTTTACCCAAACTGCCCTTACTTCGGTAACCCTTGCCATACAAACAGATACGATAGGAACGAATGGCAGTCTTCCATGGCTTTCCAAAATAAATCCATGTATAGCCTGCCCGCGCTTCTTTCTGCCCACCCATCGCAGCACCGTAGCTGCAAAATCGATACTCAGCGGGATCTTCCACCAGTTTTGCCCTTACCGGGTTCAGATCAATATACGCTGCCAGCGTGCTCATTGCTTCCCGACTGGGTTCCACAATCAGACTCTTGAATCGGTCAGACCAAATGCTGCCTCGATTGTCATGCCGATGGTTGTACCAGATCCCGAAGCGTTGCTTCAATTCCCGCATGAACACTGAAACATCACCCATGCGGTGGCATAGACGCTGTCGCCATTCCATCGCCTCCTCTCCTCCATCGTCAAACAGCTTTTCAAGCTTTTCAGGATGGATTGCCCGAGGCCCCAAACGCTCGCCCCGATAGAGAATGCGATGGCGCCTGAGTAATTCAGTATCTGGAATTTCCGGCTCATGCCTCACCCGCACCAAGATATGGAAATGATTGCTCATCATGCAGTAAGCCAACACATCCACACCACAAAACAGTGCCTGCTTTCGCATCATGCGCACAAACATCTCCTTCTCCTCATCCCCAAACAAATGCTGCCCACAACTTGTGCGACTGATCAGATGATAAACACCGTCCATCCCCTGTATCACAGCCCTCGGCCTACGTTTGCTTCTCATTCACCCAAACTACCCCACTCCATCTCCAATATCAATTCAATTCTCAATTATCAGCCTGGGTGTTTATTGAAGAACTTGTATGAGTTGGGGTAAGCCTTGATGGAAAGCTGTGTTTCAGTCATGTTGGTGAACATGCGGTTCTGGCTCATGATTCTGTTGCTAGGGTTGTGTGGGTGCCATTCCCCAAACCCACACCTGCCTGTGTTCTGGACGCGCACGGCGGTTGACCCGTTGTTGCTGGCTGACGATGCAAGCCACCCGACCCTGCACCTGTTTATCATCTATTCGAGCAATCTCTGCTCGCACACCGTGCTCAGGATTTCAGATCCTTCATTGGGAACCGTCTTCTGGGATCCTGCTGGAGGATATGGCAAACCGGACTACCCCGTTGTTGCTCGCAGAGTGAGGGATCTTGTGGTCAATCCCGTTCCTTCCCTAGCGGACTACATCCATTTTCGCAATTATCTCCCAACTGCCTCCATGGAGATTTTTGAATTTTTGCTCGATCCGGTGGTTGCCAGGGAGATGATCGAAGCCCTTCGAGGAGAAGACACATCCTCACCCTGGAATACTCGAACCCAAGCGTTCCAGTGCAGTTCCAACATTTCCAGCTTTCTGGCGACGCATGGGGGAGAGCGATTTCGAATGAAATCCTTCTTTTTTCCGCACGATCTGGCTGCACAGCTCTATGAAATCGGCCCTGATCGCCTCTATCTGCTCAACCAGACAGGCTTTTATCTCTATCTTCCTCCTCCCAACAAATCCTTGAACCAAATGGCTAGAACTCAAGACCTACCGTGAGGAAAAACTGACGCGGATCTACGATTCGATAGGTATGAAATACTCCATCAGGGTTAACTCCAACCGGACGTAGTCCTCCTGCTTCAAAAGCGTCCCTGACGTTAAATTGAACTGTCAGCTGTATTCGATCATTCCAAATTCGATTCCGGTAAGTACACCACAAATCCACATGCCATTGTGCTTCATCAAATACGGGTTGATTTGCATCCAGCTCGCGCACGACTCCGTCTGTGCCAGCTGCGCCCGCCATATAGCCAATGACTGATTTGTCCTCCCATCGAATTCCACCCCCAAAACTCCAATTCCTCATCACTCCACTGGAAAATCGGTAATCACTCAGTAAATTCCAGCGCCACTCTCGCTGACCGCTTGTCACCTTGTCTTCCAATCCTTTGGAAAGGGTCACCAGCGAATCCACATTGGTGTAAAACCACGATTCCGGTGTTGCCGTCGCCTCACCACCGATGACTCCGATATGGCGGATTGGATCGCGTGCGGTGAGATTGGGGTAAGTCCAGAAATACTGATACCCTTCCGGAAGTGCGGGAGAGTAGGCCGCTTTCCAAACCTCGAGCCGCGCCTGCTTCCAAGCTTCATACTCTGGAAAAACATTGGAATACCGCGTTCGCTGCTGCGCCAGATTGAACTTGATTGTCCAATTGCGAGTTGGATTGTAAATCAGGTTCAACTCCAATCCGCTCGCAACAATATCTGAGGTACTGCTCGTTCGGTTCCAATACGACTGAAACCCCTCTGGAAACTTGAGAATTCCGGCAACACGTGCTTCGGCCTCTACACCTACCAGTCCTTCCATCTGCGCAACCAAATTTGCCCAATCCTGAAATGCTTCAAAATCGAAGTATCCCATGCGCCACAGTTGCGAGCTGATTCTCGTGTTCTTCTGTTCAATCTCGAACCCATTGACTCTCGCATAGAAACGACCCGCTCCAAGATCAAAGCTGACCCCAAAGTCCCTTCCGTGCCCCGTCGGCAGTGGTACGGTGCTGCCATCCAGAATATTAAAGCGAACTCCAGCTGGCTGAAAATTCTCCGATTCGTTAACGTGAACTGACAACCCCTTCCAAACCTTTGCCACAACACCCGCAGAGCGGGTATCACTCGATACCTTTTGAAAAGGGAACCATTGCTCCCCAATCTCATTGATGTCAGGCAAGCCCGTTTCAGGATTGACGGATGGAGGTAAAGTGGAGCGTGCATGATGCTCATCCCGTCGCCAGCCAAATGTCGCAACGAGACGGTCATCCCATGCGTAGTGCTGGTACACCCATGATTTTGACCGAATCTGCCGTTGCTCGATGCCGGAAACGCTGTGCAATGCATTGGTCATCTGCACACGCTCTCGAGTCCATGACCAGTTTTCGATCTTACTATGGTTCGAAGTTCCCGGAACCGGAATCGCTCTCTCAAGCCAAAAACTTTGCTCACCATTGCGAACCAATCCCGGACCCAAACTGACATTTCCTCCAGAATCCCCAAGGTAAAAGCGTCGATGCACGGCACCGCCCGGTCCTGTGGAGAGATCGCTACGATTCACCCAGCGGTTATTCGAATTCACCATCTGGCGAAACCGGTAGGTTCCCTGTTCCACATCCCGTTGCGACCAGAGCAGCATGAAATTCAATCGTCCCAATTTGGCCCATTTCGAAGAGATTTCCCCAAAATCCATGGCATAGGCCACCGCAGCCCTAAAATTGTGATTCGTTTCCCACTGGTGAAAATCATCAGGTTCACGGATTTCAATGAATGCTTTGCCGAAAAATGGATTGGTACTTCCATCAAGACGATGCGAATTCGGATCCACTTGAAGCGTAGCACCCGTCTGCTGTGCAAGGTAGTAGGAATTGTCCGAAGAAAACGACTCTCGAAACCAGCCAAAATTCACATACAAGCCAGCCAAAATTTCCTGATCAAATTCAACACCCCACAGGGTCGCTTCATCCTCGCCAGTGTTTCCCGAGAGCAAATTGAGATGTTCCCAGTCATAAAGATCCCGGTCCGTCACTCCAGTTGCCACCCACAAGGGGCCGGGTTGAATATAGCCACTGACCAGCGTTCGATAAATGGAAGTTCCATCGACTTCGTCTGGCTCATGACTCAAGCGCCTCTGCGTGAAAGACTGGAACACACCCCGCTCATAGGAAAGCAGTGGCCGGTTGCTCTCACTCCAGAGAACCCCGGGCAGGGCATCATCGGAGTCATACGGACCTGAGACTTCTCCACGCCAAGTCACGGTGCGATCCACCGGATGCCAGGAAGGAGAACCCGCCTGCTTCCAAGGAGTGATCAAATCCCGTGGGGTAAACGAATTGGGTCGTCGATTCTTATTTCGATAAACTTCATAAAACCCAATCACATGAGTTCCATTTCCCGGTTGAAAATTGAGCGAGGCATAGCTTCGAGTTGTGCGGTCATGGGACGGTTTTCGCTGAAAACCCTTTTCATCCCGAACACCCGCAATCTGGAGTGCCAGGACATCCTGCCACAGCGTTCGGTTGAGATTCCAGTTCGTTCGCTGCGCCCCCCAACTCCCCCATCGCTGCTGAAATGAAGTAGAATTCACTCCCATCAGCGGAGTACTCAGTGACTGGTTAACAATGCCAGCAGCATTGCCCAGCCCAAACAGAATGGAATTCGGCCCTCGATTGATCTCAAAAGTTGCAGCGTTGTAGCTGTCGAAGGGTATGCGATCAATGCTCGGAAAGTAGTTCCTCGCGGTTTCCGCACGGTCGATGCCACGAATGCGATTTGCACTGAACGGACCCGATGCAGTCGGACCATTGCTAAAACCTGCCGCGATATCCTGAACCGCCCCATCTTTGTCGATGGAATAGGCGGAATAGTTGAACATGCCCTCCGTATTGGCCTCGTAGAGAAACACATCATTGAGATCGACCGAGGCGGTGTCGCTCATCTGTTGACGCGTGATCACCGTGATGGAAGCCGCCAAATCCGACACTTTGCTGTTGAGACGACTCCCCGCTAAGGTGTACTCAGCAAAATACCCCTGATCCTGTGCCGAACTGTCCACCAGAAATGGCGACAGTTCAAAAGGTTCCTCCTGCCAGGGATCCCGATGTGAACGCTCATCATTTTCCCCCAAAACCTGCCGGATCCATTCGAACAAATTGCGAGCTGGAGGGAGGACCGGATCTTCAGACTCAGATGACTCCTGCTGTGCAGCGAGATCCTTGAGACGGACGTTAGATTCGGACAACTTGATTGCAAAGATCCGCTTCTGATCCGTCTGCACAATGGCCAGCGGAGTATCCCTCAACATCAACTCCAAGACACGCTCAGACACGAACCAACCTATCACTGCACGGGTTTGCACGCCGCTGACCGCAGCATCAGAATACATGAGCTGCAAATTTCCCTCCCGGGCGAATCGATTCAGTGTATCCGATGCAGGACCTTCCGGGATGTTCCAGAAGCGTGATTCCTCGGCTCGGAGCGACTGTAGTCCGAAACATGCAAGGCACAGCCACAAAAGCGGTACAAGGCGACGAAGCGAGCCTTTTGTTGGAATCGGCAGCATGGTTCGGGGTCAACAGAGTCCATCAGAAAAATCTGGGCAAGTCGAACATGCCAATATCTCAAAAAATGCGAATACTGCTTCGATGTGGACTGTCAGATCACTTTCAAAAAACCAACTGTCTTCCGACAAACGGATCCGTCCCATGCCCATCAACCCTATACTTTCACCACTGCGACCACTGGCAGTTCGGATTTCCGGCACCCATGCCACAGCGTCCAGCTCATCACGGAAGCCCCCGCTTTCGACATTTTGCCTCAACGCTCCACCCGGTTCCGCAAACTGAAAAACACAATTGCCCGCTCTCTCCAGTCGAACAGAGCGGGCATCGAATATTGCGGAGTATTCCGCAATTACAGGAAACGGGATCAGAAGGACGCTTTCACGCCGATCTTCCAAATCGTTCCGGTTTTGAGGATGCGCACAAAATTGTCGGCATCCCCGCGATAGGTATATTGGGAAGGAGTGTTTGTGAGATTTCGCGCATCCAGGAAGATGCGAATGCCGGGACGAATCATGTAGTCCAGATTCAGGTCAAGAAACAGACGCTCCTTCTGGTATTCCAACGGTTGTGCTGTTTCACTCCACTTTCCGGTTGATTCATCAAAGGACGAAACTGCCCAGGTCAGAATATCACCGATGTAGTTGGCATTCAGGCGCGCACTGAAATGCCCGATGCTCGCGTTGAACCCACCATTTGCAGTGTATTCAGGTGCTCCCACGAAGAAGCGCTCATCCTCATAATCAAGGTAGGTGAAATTGGCAAACACACCGAAACTGCTGAGCGGTTTTGGTACATTTTGAAACTGCTTCGAGAAATCGATCTCGAGTCCGTTCAGTGAGATCGAGCGGGACGCATTGGTCTGGGTAAAGAGCGTGTATCCCGCAAAACTGGAATCACCTCCATATCCATCCGCGCCCAGCACCTCTGATCCCCCGCTGATCTGACGATCCTTCCAAACCCGGTGGAAAGCCGAAACCGAAATCAATCCGACTGGCTCAAAAAACTTGTCCACGGTGAAAAAGTAGGTCTGTGCCTTCTCTTCCTTCAGGTTGGGATTGTTCGCATTCATTTCGCGTTCGGTTTCATTGATATTGGAGATTCCCGGAATCAGGTTGGCAATGTCTGCTCGTGTGATGGAATCATGATAGGCAAAGCGCAGCACCAGATCATCCCTGAGTTCGTAGTTTGCGTGCAGGTAACCGAGCAACACATCGGTCGTATCCCCTTTCGCCGTAACGGGACGGTTGTTTACAGCATCCCAGCCCGTTCCCTTTGGCTTTGAGCTTTCCCAACGCAAACCCGGTGCAATCTCAAACTTACCAAAATGGAACACATCGGTCACATAGGCACTGAGAATTTCTTCCTCAAAATACCAGTTGTTCCGACGACGCTGATCCCCATTACGCTCGTCATTTTCCACCCAATCCCCCGGGTGTTTGCGGTAATGGTCGTAGAGCTTCCAGGGACTCAGCGGACGAATTCCTTCGAGATTGGTGCCCGTATCAAAGTCCATTCGAAATGTGCTGTCGACAAAGTCCCCCGGATTCGGATCGTCAGCAGTTCCCACCAACCCATCTGCGCCAGTGAAACTCGCCCACAGTCCGCCATAGCGGTGAACTTCAAGATCCCGGGTGTTGTACATCACCCCATATTTGAGTTCCTGCGAAAGGTTCCAGTCAGTCCAGTCGTGCGCAAAATCCAACCGGATCGTCGACTGATTGTCCCGTGAATTGCGCTCGTGCCACTGCATTGCGTTTTCGGTAAACGCATAGTTTGCCGGGTTGCGCCAATCAGGGCCGGACAGCTGCGTGAACTGCAAGTCCGTATCCCCGTCCGAATCCCTCGTCCATGTCCACGAAATGTCTTTGATGTCTGCACGATAGTCCGTGAAGTGACCATTCTCGAGGCTTTCGTACCAATTTCGTGCAATACCGCGATTGATGCGAAAACGGATGCTCAAATCATCGCGCTGGTAATCGGCACCCAGCGTCAGAATCATCGTATCGCCCAGTTTTTCCATGAACTGATTCGACTCATTGGAAATCGAGCCGCTGAGAACCGTCTGCCGGGTCCGCGAATATTCCGAAGTCAGATCGTATTCGGTGGGTCGCAGGCTCAAGGTTCGATTGTAGAAGCGAGCTTCGTAGATGCTGTAGTCCCAGCGTGCAAAAAAGCTCAACTGGTCGCTGTGTCGATAATCCACACGCGCAAAGTAGTTTTCACGAACAGTGGGTTTGGGACCATCCTGAAACCACATCCACCAATACCCCGGAACCTCGGTATCATTGTTATTGGGATTATCGTCGTAATCGTTGTGCCAAAACCAGATGTGCTTCTGAGCAGCAATTGTTGCATGGTGACTGGTACCAAGAGTTACACCCAGTTTTCCATCCATGAACGTGTTGAAGTATTTGAAGGAATAGTTCGCATACCACTTGCGGCTGTCCTGATCCTGCCAACCCGGTGTTTCATCAAGGTCAGTGTAGTAGGAATTTGTTGCAAACCCGAACGACAGGTCAATGACCTCCCCATCAAAATCAAACGCGCTCTGGGTGACCAGATCGACTGTGCCTGACAGCGCTGACGGCTGATCCGGCGTAGGCGTCTTGGTCAACTGCACCAGTTCCACACTGTCCATGGAGAGTTGTTCAAACTCAAACACACGACCCGTTCCAATATTCGAGGAGCCCGCACTGGGAACAAAAAGCCCCTCGAGCAGCACGTTTCCATACTTCGGGTTCAAACCACTGATGCGCACTGCGCGGGCATCCGCTTCCACATAGTCCAGCGAAACACCGGGCATCAGCTTGAGAAACTCACCCGCATTTCCCTCGGAAATGTTCCCGAGCGAGTCCGCAGACACAACTTTCACCGGATTGAGAGCCACCTTCTGCTCCATGACCGCGCGCGCCGTTCCGCCACGTGCTTCAGTGATCACCTCAAAAGCCTCGAGTTCATAGACCTCTTCGCCCTGTGCAAATGCACTGATCAGCCGAAAATTTGCATCCACACTTCCCTCGCTCGGCACTTGTACCGTGAGTTCGGCAGATTCCAATCCGGCATAGGACGCCCGCAACGTCACGGCACCTTCGCGAAGCCCCGACACCACAAACCGCCCACCGGGTCCGGCAAGGACGGAACGTCCTGTGCCCAGAACCTCAATTCTCGCATTTCTCAAGTTATTGCCAGTATCTGCTTCTGACACGACACCACGGATATCGCCCGCGATCAGCCAGCACGGGGAAAATATCAGGAATACACCGCACAGGGCTTTGCGCCACCATGTGTGTGACCGAGTAGAACTCCACAAGAACAGGGGTCTTTTCATATCAATCAATTTTGGGTTCAGAAGAGGTTTCATCCGCATGAATCCACCTCGCATGAGTTTCAGTTCGCATACACCTGCAGCTTGCTCGGGGCCGCATCTTCCCGCTCTCAGTGAACACCATGGGGCGAAGGATGGATCAAAAACCCGCCGTCAGATCGACTGCGATTGGGGAGATGCAACCCGTGCAGTAACACTGCAGGGTCGCACTCAACACGGACCAAGCCCTCGCACTACTCAAAAAATTTTCTGCCCACGCAAGATACCTTGTTCGGCAGACAAGGGAGCATCCAACCACACCCGTCCTTTGCAGGAGCACGATCTACGCGGGTTGGACTCGCACCTCACCCGCTGGGAAATCTTCCATTGAACACCACCCAGGATTGCTCAGGACTTGGGCTGGAGCACGATGCCTGTGGCAGATTCGACCACTTCAATTTGCAGGGTCATTTCAAGCAACTCGAGGAACTCCTGCTGGTTATCCGGACTGACAGTAACCGACATGCGCAATTGACCCAATGCAGGATCAGAAATCACGATGTCCACCGCGTTGAAACGGTTAAACTCCTCAATGATTTGATACAGTGGCGCCGATACCATCTCAATGATCTGATCCTTCCAAATCATCTTTGATTGATATTCCGCAGTGGAAAAGCGATGAACCTCCGGTGCCGAACGATTCTCCCCAACACGAAAATTGACCATCTCCCCAGCCTTCAGCTCCGGCAACCAGGGTTCCGATGCTGTAGGATCATCGTGCACACTTGCACGATCCTTCAAAGCGACACGACCTTCAGTCACATATACTTCACAAAAAGTGTCACTGGCATTCACCGAAAACACCGTTCCCAATGCGACAACCTCCGCGTGCTGCATTCCCACCACAAACGCACGCTCCGCATCATGGGCTACTTCAAAAATCGCCTCCCCATGGCGCAAATCCAATCGACGGGATTTTGCATCATACCACACTCGCAGATCGCTTCCCTGTTTCAAATAAACCGTGGAGCCGTCACTGAGAAAGTGCTTTTTCCCACCCTCAAAATGCTGCCAATTCGCATGGTCTGTTGTCAGAATCTCCGGTTCGACACGACTCCGGTTATGCCATGCAAACATGAGCAGCACACAGGCCGCGATTGCTACAAGCGGACTCCATAGCCATTTCCCTGTCCCCAATGCCCTTCGGGACACAAACAAATCCGGATTGGGTTCTGAGCTGAGTTCAGGCTTCCAGAAGCGCATGGAATCAAGATTGCTCCAATCCACCTGGTGTTCGAAAAAACACTTCTCGTGATTGGGGTGCTGCTTCTTCCACCTTTCGAACGCGCGTTCCTGTTCTTCCGACAAGCCCTCTTCATGCAGCAGTACCCACCGCATGGCTTCCCTGATTTGCCTCTTGCTGTATTCCTGCTTCATCGCTTGTGCTCTCCCCGTTTCCCCTGAAGTCCTCGATCCAACGAGGCATAAAACTCCCTACATCGTTTCATCCCGATCAGCAACTGATTCTCGACCGTTCGGTGCGATAGCTTCAACTCTGAAGCAATCTGCTTTGCGGACATTCCATAGACCTTGCGCAAGGTCACTACCCGACGACACTGTTTCGGCAGCGTTTGAATGGCACTTGTCAAAATCTCAAACTCCTCCTGTTCAATCAGTTCCGAGCGGACATCTCTGCCCGGCATTGCCAAGCCATGTCCGTCCATCTCCTCACAGCTCATCGAATGAAACTTCACCACCTTCTCCCTGCGCAGTGCATCAATACAGAGGTTCCTCGCTGTCGCAAAAAGGTAGGCTTTGGGTGCCTTCAGACGGAATTTTCGGTGAACCTTCAGTACCTTCAAATACGATTCCTGCACGATTTCATCCCATTGCTGAAGTGACGGATAGCGGTGTTTCAACCACGCCTTCAGTGCTGGCTCGTGGGGATAAACCTCCCTCAGGAACCACTCGTTCTCAGATCGACTGAATTGGGGTAAACTCATGGGTGCGATGCAACCTTCCGTCATCATTCCCAATGCTCGAGTCCGACAGAATGTTCACCCTCAATACGAAGCAAAAGATCAGGTTACTCAAAACTTTTTGCACGGCTGACGGTCCGGGCGCTTTCCAATACCCTCGACCATTCAACCCATTTCCGGAAAAGCCACATCGCCACACCCGTGTAGAGGGCCGCATTTACTGAGAACATTCCCACAAGCTCTGAAATCACCCATTGACGGTTCAAAAATCCAGCCTTCTGTGCAATTGCTTTTCCTAATAGACTCTATAAATTCCACTTCAATCGAAAGCGACAATTCCAATTGTCGAATCAACTCAATATTCTAAAATTCTCCGTATGAACAAAAAAGCTGTTCTTCGCTTCGGCCTGCTGATCTCCCTCATCCTGACCTCACATAGTTTTGGTGAAATTCAGGTACTCATGAAACTGGATGGCATCACACTGCCCAAAACCTTCTCTTCAAAATCGGAACTCCCTGCATTCACTGATGGATACATCACCATTCAGGGCGCATCTTCCGGTTACGCTGTGAGCGGAACCGATTCCGGTGCCGGTTCAAGAACAGCGGGACGGGCAGATTTTTCTGAATTCAGTATTTTCAAACCTGCAGACGAAATCACCCCCATCCTGACACTGCACGGTGTGCAGGGTTCCGTCCTCAACAAGGTCATCGTTGTCTGGGTGGAAGTAACCGACGCACAAGCCCGCCCGGCCAAACTCATGGAATTCACGCTCGAAAATGTAAGAGTGTCCGGTGGTGCAATTTCCGGAAGTGAAGGAGATCAAAGCGGAACCGAATCGACCACCTTCGTTTGGGAAAAAATGACAATGCAATCCTTCATCAGGGATGACAAAGGTGGCGTCACCGACGGACCCAAAGTGGTGATTGATGCGACAAACAACACCGCATCCTCCTGAAGCCACCCTTGCTTACAGAGTCCAAATCCTTTTCCCCTCCTGTCAACCTTCTCAACACACTGTTACAGGGAGACGTCAGATGCGATATCTGACGTCTCAACCGCCCAAAGGCACCACACTGAGGACGACCGAGAATCACCGGAAATCCCCTAATCCGTTGATCCTATAGTGAACGCGCAGCGTGAACCAACAGCATGTAGCTCGAGGCGATATTGACCACATACTCGTTCTGCCCCCAGAAGAACGGCCAGTCCTCCTTGTTTTCAGGAAAATCCGGCTTGAGAATCAACACACCCGGCACGACTCCTCCCGCAATAAAGGAAAAATCGGTGCGATTCGTTCCATACGCAACCTGTTTGGAACGCGCGCCAACGGCGGACACAAACGACAGGTCGGAACCGGGATGCGTGCCAAGCAGGTAGTGCAGGCTTCGCAAGGTGCCGGAACCATCAAATTCATCAGGAAAGACTTGATGCAAGGCATGCTGTGTGAGTCCGTAGCCCACCACGGCTCCATTGCCAGCCCACCCCCCACGCGTGATGGGCACTTCAAAGGGATTTTCATTGAGCATCGGCTCCATGAAACTGCGGAGTTCCAGAGAAAGTGCCCGTATGCGTTGTTGGGCCTGCTCGGGCAAATCCGCATACACCCGCAAAAAGTTCGCAGCATCCCACATGAACGATTGCACTCTGTCGGGAATCAATGCTTGCACCGCCTCAAGGTAGCGCGACTCACGTGTTGCCACCCATAGTTCAACTGCAGCCTTGAGTTGCTCACTCTCGATTCGCCCCCCAGTTGTATTGCCCCAGCGAAAAGTAGCGGGTTCATGAGTCTGCTCAAATGCCCATACACGGGTAGCCGTTTCGAGACATTCGATTGCCAGATCCGGGTCGATTTCCCCAAGCACGCGACTGGCGGCTGCAAGCGCCGCTGCAGAACCATAATTCAATGCAGTGGTGTGGGTGGTAAAGGCCCAACGGTCATCGAACTTTCCGCTGCGGTCACCATCGACTTCCTGTTCACCCAGTGATGCATCGTAAAAGCGATTGTCCGTCTTGGTGACCCCGTCTCCAAGGTGCGTGTACTGATGCAAGTGGGCCGCCACAATGCCAGGAATCGCATGTCCCACTGCGCGGTGCTGCGCGATCAGCGCGAGCGTTCCATGTTTGATCTGCTGCAACAGATCACAAGTGCCATCGGGTTGGTGCAGTTCGACTTCCCGGGTATCCCAATTCACTGACGTATGGTCGCGGGTAACGCCATACTGCTCTGCAAGGCGAACGAGATTCAGAACGACCGCATACTGAGTCTGCGTTCGGATGTCGTAGTCACCAGCATCATACCAGCCACCGATATTCAATCCGGGGATCGTTTCACCCGGTTCAAACTCAGTATCCGTGCTCGGCCCCATGGCGTAGAGATCAAAGTGTTCGTGATTTGGAGGAGCCTGCAGCGCGTCATCGAGGTGAGAGGCACCATGCCACACCCGGTAGGCTTCATTGACAAACATGTGATCCATCTGCACCGGAAAAAACACATCGAGCGTCGCGTGCCATGCTGCATCATAGGCGGGTTGGCGAATCGGAAAGGCTGCTGTCGTCACCCCGTCGTACTGAATCTGGTACAGCCCCGATTCGCTCACTTCGCTGAAATCGAATCGATAGTAGTCATATCGCAGGTAACGCTGCGGGGATTCGGGAGTCCACTGGAGCACACGCTCCCGCTCACCACTGGGTTGAATCCGGATCAGCTCAATCGGACCCGATATTGCGGCATTGGGATCCATTTCAAGCATTGCCACCTTTAGATCCTGTGGACGGTATCCGACTTGTGAGTGTGCAATGACGGGCTTGCGCACCCAATCCGAAATCGCAGATCCCTCGATCGTCCACTCGATCACCGTGCCAGTCACATCGGAAGGGAGGGTTTCGCGCAGCACAAACCAACCATTCTGGGCCTTGCTCCGACCGTCGTAAAGCGCAAGCTTCCCGCTGCTTTCGCTCGTGATGCGAATGCGTCGACTCACATCCTCGGGTGCCATCACAAACGTGGACCCAGTGGCCAGTGGTGTCGCCTGAACGCGACCGTCGTCAAGAGCTTCCACATTGCCAGCCGGGTAGAGCGGAAACGCCTGTGCGTGGTCACTCACGACGAAGGTTTTTCCGAAATAGGCACTCGGAAGAAACTCAAGGTTGAACCCCGCGCGACCCTGCAAGGCTTCGGGCACGGGAGAATCGATTTCCACCCGAAGTTTCAGCTGAAGGGGTTTCCCCGTAGGTTCGACCACTATCGCATAGTCCCAGTCATGCTCCGGGTAATGCAGTCGGGCCGTCACCTTCCCGCTCGATTCATCGATATTGCGCTCCTTGAAGGTTGGAATTGCATCCCACTGTTCAGGCGTGACATCCAAGCGCACATCGCCATTGGTCACCGTGCGTTCGCCATGGTGGATCATTTCCACGCTGCTGATCTTGGCATCGCTGAACAGTCCGTCATACCAGTTGCAAAAGACCAAAACTTCCCAGCCGGGAGTCTGAAACACTCCTTCGGACGTCAGACTGGGGGGTTGCACATTGGCCTGAATCACCTGAATCGGTGTTGAGACAATAACACAAGCGATTGCGATCCGACGCAGAGGGGTAGAGATATTCTTCATGGTTGTCCGGGGAAGTGGGTGAATCATGCCCAAGTGGAAAGGGCCGGGAAACATCCGAAACCTTTCAATTAATCGTTTTATGACAAGCAGGAATTTCACAAACTGTCACTGAGATTCATCAATGGAAGTTTCCAAAGTCGAATCGATCCCAAGTCTTCGAGCCAAATGATTGACGCTTTTCGGAAGGTTTGACTCTCCTTCATCACGGGTTTTTCGCCCGTTTCCGATCCTCAAATTGAGTCCGATTGCGTGAATTTTTCCTGTTCGAGTGTCGACAGCAAAACGTTTGCAATGTCGTGCTGTCGAAAGGGTTTTCCGATGAAACCATCCATCCCTGCCTGGAAACAGTGATCCACAAACGCCTCATTTCTTGAAGCCGAAACCGCTACAATGCGCGTGTGTTTGTGGCTATCCAGATTCCGGATTCTGCGCGTTGCTTCCCACCCATCGAGATCAGGCATATTGATATCCATCAGAATCAAATCATAATCCTGCCGGGAAAGTGCCTGTATCAGTGCCAATCCGTCAGAAACGCAATCTGCCTGCACTCCACATTTTGCGAGTATCCTGAGGATGAGTTTCTGATTGAATGCATTATCCTCTGCAACAATCACACGCAGTCGATTGACCCGCTCACGCTGCGCTCCCAGCAACTCGTTCACATCAGCTTTCGGGTCCGGGTGGAGCGGAAGCTCCGTCTGCATGGGAGGGGGTGTCGTGCACGGAAAACTGAGGATAAAATCGCTTCCCGCTCCGGGTTTGGAGACCAGTGTGATCGTACCCTGCATCAGATTCATGATCGATTTTGTGATGCTCAATCCCAGTCCGGTTCCCTGAAATTGATAGGAATCAGAACCTTCCACCTGCGAAAAGGCTTCAAAAATATCGGCCTGACGCGATTCCGGAATGCCCCGCCCGGTATCGGACACCGTTAGAATCAACTGCCCCGAGTCCTTCTGGACTGTGTGCTCGTGGAAACGAACCCGCAAGGTGACTCGCCCACTCTCCGTAAACTTCAGCGCATTGGAAAGCAAGTTGTTCAGGCATTGCACCAGCGCATCCGGATCCATGTGCACGAGCACCGGGGCAAGCGGGTCGATTTGCAAATCAAATTCGAGTGCCTTCTTCTCCGCAAGATGTTTGAAGGAATGATAGACCTGCGACATCAAGGTGTGCAGTTCCACCTCACGCAGGCTCAATGCCATCTTGTCCGCTTCGAGGCGGGAAAAACTCAGAATCTGGTTGATCAGGTGAATCAGCTGTTTGCCGTTGTGCTGAATGACCGAAACCCATTCCTGCTGTTCCGCATCCAGCTTGCTCTCTTCGAGAAGCTCCGTGAATCCAATGATCGAATTCATGGGTGTGCGAATCTCGTGGCTCATGTTCGCCAAAAAACGTTCCTTGATTTGATTGGCCTGTTCCAGCTCGCGATTCACGCGTTCAAGGTTTTCCGTATCGCGATAGATCCGCCTCACCAACAATCGAACAGGTATCATCGCGAGTAAAAACACCCCGACCCCAAGCACAAGTGTTGAGGTCAGTGCACGCCGAACCAGCTGTTGCTCGGGAGCACGATTCATGTGAACCGTGACTCCACCAATAGTCTGCCCCTGCGCGTTAAATACAGTATGAGAACGCGAAGCGATGATCGAGTTCTGCTTGAACACAATGCCCGGTGGATTCAGGAGGGGGTCGACCGTTGGCAGCTCGCCCGTCCACCCCAATGCCTGCAGTGCCTCACGATCCTGTACCTGAACCAGGATTTTGCCCTGACCATCATAGACGATCACACTCAGAACGTCTTCATCACTCAAGAGTGATTTTGCCCCGGTCTCGATGCGATGTAAGGAACCTGTCACGATCTGTTCACGAATCACATTCGAGTAGGAAATCACGATGGACATCAGTTTCCCCTGATACCCGGAACGGATCGATTGTATGCTTCGATAGGCAATCCAAGTCGTAAAAAACGCAGCAAGACATGCGAGAACAAGCAGCAAAGGACCAAGGTAGCGTCTGTTCTCCTTCGAAGTCATCGGATGAGAACAGACTAGAACGCGAGTCGTCCCGAATCAATCGCAATGACAATGGTTACGGTCGATTCTAAAAAACTAAACGGAATATCATCATAACACTCATGAAAACAACGAAATGCCGCCAAATTCTTGGCCTGACGGCATGCTGAGTGCAATGATAGGATCCATCATTCGTTTGCTTCAGGGTTCTTCAGCCTCACGCGTCGATGATTGTTTTGCAGACTTTCCCTCGCGAATCTGGCGAATCGACTGAAAGAGCAGCAGACTGGCAGCAACTTCGTCGAGGTTTCCAACAATCGGCAGGTTATCCGGAATCTCGAATACCCCCATCGTAAAGTTGAGCAGAAACAGGATCGAGATGGCGGCAAAAAAATAATGGCGAATCATGGCAAACAAGGGTGCAGGAATGCTGGATGTGAAGGGAACAATGTCGTTCCCGTTGAAGAAACCTGATTCTCCCAAATTCGCAACGACAGGCGGATTTCTTGTGAAGCAAAAGAATCCCTGGAGGCCGGGTTTAGCGCGAATGAAAAAAGGGATGCCCCTCACGAGGCATCCCCTGATTTGATCGTAAGATCGTTGTGTCAGATAGGCTTACGTTTCCAGCATCAGAAGCGGAATGTATTGGTAACAGCCCAAGTCATTCCCTCGGTAATGCGCTGTGCTGCAATCGATCCGTCCGGATTTGCGGAAATCGGAGTCAGGCTCACGTCTTCACCCACGTTGCGCAGGTTGACCTGAATGCGCCAATCCACCTTTTAGGTGATCGACCGCTCATAGCCTACCCAGAGGTCGACCCTCGTTACAACGTCACCGTAGATTTGTTTGTTCACATCTATACCCGATTTGTCATCCTTGAGGCCGTATCCGAGGATTTGCTCATCCTGGTAGCGGAGGGCACCACCGATGTTGAAACCCTTGTAGCGGTCACCCGTAAAGGTGTAGTTGGTGATCAGTGAACCATGCCACTGGCTGAGTTCCGGTACCTGAAACCCGATGGATTCTTCCTGGAACTTGACCGCAGACATGATGTTGTCATCATAGTAGCGACGCAAGGTTACGTCCCCACCCCACCACAGGCGAATGTCACCGGCAGGTCCCTGGAGGCGTTCCCACTGCTTCGCAATGAAGTCAAGCATGGGGGTACCGAGCGACTCACGATACGCATCCGTCTTCGAGGCATTCAGCTGAATGTTCCAGTTGGATACCGGACGATAGTTCAGCTCGAATTCCCAACCCTTTGAGGTATTGTCGATGGTTCCGTTTGGATTGATACCATTGATCTGCCCATTGTTCTGGGAGGAGAATCCGGTAGTGTAGGTTCCGACCTGGAAACCCGAGTTTGCAGCAGCCGCAATGAGTGGCTGGATGTCGCCTGTAGACTTATAAGTGTTGTAGGCCGATTGCAGTTCACCGACATTGGCGGGGATCTGATAGTTGGCGAAGAACTCAGCATCGAGTCCGTTCATCCAGTCATCAATGACCTGCGCCTGATGCTGCATGCTCGGGTGATCAAGCCAGCTCTTAGTGGCTGCATCATCCCATGCAGAATCCCAACCAGAGTCCACAAGCGCCCAGTTCCAGTGCCAGTTCTGATTCGGATCGAGACCTTCACGACCGAAGAGATACATGAGGGAGTTCGCAGTTCCCCATGCCTCGAGCTGATACAAGTAGTACTGATTCGAACCGAGGATGGAAGTGCCGCCCGGCAAGTTCGCATTCTTCACCTTGGTTTCAAAACGACCCACCTTGAGTGTGAGCTTATCATCGAAGAGGTTCACGACCACCCCGAAGTCCTCGCTCTCTGCCGAAGGATTGTCCAGCGGATTACCATCGTAGTTCATGCGCGCTTCAACCTTGGTGTTTTCACCCACGTTGTAATACGCACTCAGACCCGAGACGAACTTGACCTTCTCGACCCACTTCTGCGGCATGTGTGCCACAACGCCCCAAGATACGGTTTCTCCTTTGTTGTCGAGCACCTTTTCCTGCGGCACTGCATGGGTATCTGAGATTCCAGTCTCATCTTCGAAACCTGTTGCTGTGTAGGTTTCGAGAACATCTTCACGCCAGCCCAGAGTCGGCACCAGCAATCCATCAAACAGGTAACCCTGCCATACAAATCCCTTGGAGTCCACAATCTGTTCCCTCACACCATAGTTGGTGATCAGCTGATCGCGCTCGCCTTTATCCGCATTGAGGATGTAGGCGGGACCTGATGTCCATCCGGTGTAGTTCGCCGGATTGTCAGCCTGTGCTAATGCAGCGTCAGGATCAATGGAACCTTCACCAAAGTGTGCGACCCACGCACCAGCAGGATCCACGTAACTCGGATCTGAAGGATCGCGTGAAGGCAGCCACTCGGTCTTGAAGTAAGTCGTATTATAGACTCCCGACGGATTGTAATAGGTATTAATCTTCCCGATGTTGAGTCCCGAAGCAGAGTTGCGGTTAAACAACGGATCGGTCAGATAAATCATCGGAGTTACATCGCGTTCAGATTGACCGAGCAGGATGTTGCTACCCTTATTGGCTGAGAGATCGTATGCCCACTCGTAGGTGGTCGCGGAAGGACGCCATTGCGTTACGGTTTCATACATCTCTTCGCGCGTCATCAAGCCTGTGAATACATGGCGACCGATGAAGCGGGCCAGCCAGGATTCCGCATCCATGAAATCCGCTGCGCGGAATTCGCCAAAGGCAGTGATGCGGTTGGTCTCACGCTTGATAGTGCGCATTTCGTTGCTCGCGAATCCACCGGCCAGGAAGGCCGCGCCTGCCATCGGATTGACGTAAGGCTGCTCAGCACTGGGCGTAAACCCGGGAACGGTATAGGAATCAGGATCGATCAAACCATCGGTATTCTCACCCGTCGGATCCACGACACGGGAATAGGCAGACTGCTGATGTTGCAGGTTCTTGTTGATGTCGATCGAGATGTAGGGACGATCCCAGGTTGCACCTTCGCGCCATTCCTTGTAGTCTTGGCGGTCATACACATATTCCACACCCAAACGATTATTGAAGAAGGTCTGAGCCACCGAAAAATTCGTGTAGTCCCACTTCTTGAACTCACGTTTGTTGTCACCATCCACGAGGTAATCGTAGAAGTTGAAGATGGAATCATCCGTCAGGGTGCGATCCTTGTAATACCCACGGGTTGCCAGCGGAAAGCGGGACACATTCCCTTCGGTTGTGTCGATGCGGTCAATCTGAACGGCGTAGTTGTTATAACCCGCCACACGCAACGGTGATCCGTAAGGGATGTTGATTGCATTGTCAATGGAGCCATCACTAGACAGACCTCCCGGGTAATCACGCGGTGCCTGACGGGACACGAAGAACGGACGCGAATCGCCATTGCGGAACCAGAAACCAATGCCGCCGTTGTTCAGTGCAGAACCGTCAATCGCAGCTGTTCCCGGAATGTAGCGTGGGTTCAGTACGGCTGAATCGGCAAGCGGACCACGCGTCGGGTCTCCGCCACCGCCCTGATTGTACAAGAACATGTCAATCACGCCCTTTCCAAGTCCGATCAGGTTATTGACACCATCTCCGGCAGTATCTTCAAACCAGAGCGTGATTCCATCCTCGGGAGGTAGCATGCGCGGGTAGTTCGACTCGACCATCGCCTTTTCATAGGACAAGCGCACAACCGTCTTGTCTGCCCAGGAGTCCGGCAGAATCTGAGTCTGGAAGGTTCCCGTTGCGAACAGGCGTTCGTCCTGATTGAAGGCAGGCTTCTGACGGAACTTCTGATCGTTGAACAACCCTGCCACTCTCACTGCAAACACATCGGGCATGACTTCCACATTGTAGTCTGCAACGATGCGATTGGAGTTGAACGCAGAGTATTCGTTCTCGATCTTTCCGGAGTTGCCGTTCATCTGAGCCACAATCGTGGTGTGGTTGATGATACCGGCCGGACTTCCCACCCCAAACAGGATGGAGTTGGGTCCGCGCTGGATTTCCACACGATCCACGTTGTAGGAGTCCCAGGGAATTTCAGTCAGGAAAAAATTCCGGGTATTGTCTGCTGAGTCCAGACCACGCACACGCGTATTGTTGTTCGGACGCAGCAATGCGCTGCGGTCACCGATGCCCTGGGAATTTCCAAAACCGCCCCAGTTCCCGTAAAGACCACCCACTTCCGTATTGGTTGTGTAGGTCAACAGGTCCTGATTGTTTTTGGACGCCGTATCCTGCAGAAACTGTGCCGTTACGGCTGTCAGCGGAGTCGCCAGATCCCGGTAGTCGGTGCGAATGCGGGTTCCACCGAGAGTATCCGTGGCGGCATATCCGTCATTTCCTTCCGTCGAGACTTCGAACGGTGAGAGTTCATAGACCTCATCATCGAACTCACTATCCTCTACCTGGGCAATCACATTGCCCTGTAGAAACACCAACCATATCAGCATTAATGGCCAGTGTGCATTCTTCGTTATGCATCTTTTCATGGGGTTATTCTGTATTTGGGTTAGACCCGGGCCCAAAATGCAACAAGGGCTTCGGGTTTATTGAGAAATTCTGAAAGGTTCTGATGCCATGCAACCGGCAGCACGTCAGGAGAACGGGTGCGAGTATGGGGTACCACAGAGCAATGGCACACACCGCATGCGCGACAAATCAGCATAAAAGGAATATGGGGTCATACCATACTGCGTCCCTTAGAAATGGGGTCGGAGCGCAATGGCATGGATGGGGTTTGGGGTTAAGAAATTAAGATATCAACAAGAGTGGGGTCATGCAACATGGACGACCGAAATCAACAAATTCATGATGAAACGGAATACCTGAAACATGCTCTTATTTGACGACGCGGACACTTTTGAGTCAAATGCATTCAATGCAGAATTACTCTTTCTAAAGAGTCAGATCTGAGCTTCTTTAACTCCTGACCTTCAATTACTTCCAGACTTATCAAAACCTCAAAATCCTTGCAATCCCCCCGCATTTACTCACACGAAGCATCGCACCCAGTCCCGCAGCCCGACTCGACATTGAGATCGGAATCCATCCCCTGAAACATTCAGTGAATGCCCTCGTTCAGGGGTGCATCCGGGTTCGCAACCGACCCCATGGAGCGAACGGTGGGTCCATCCACCCATGCAGACGGAATGGTCGTGTTCGATG
Source organism: Puniceicoccaceae bacterium (assembly GCA_040224245.1). Lineage (NCBI taxonomy): Bacteria > Pseudomonadati > Verrucomicrobiota > Opitutia > Puniceicoccales > Puniceicoccaceae > Puniceicoccaceae bacterium. The sequence goes on from JBEGIR010000044.1 coordinate 27,991, forward strand.
CAGTCTCCGGGATGCCATACTTGTTGGAATAAATCTGGGAAACCAGCAGCTCCATTGCGCGTTCCCCGATGAGGGAAGGCTGCAGGTCGAGTCCGGCAACCGGCACTGAACTGAGTTTGACATTGAGACAGCAGAATCCATGGGTATGCGGAACCACAGCACCCACACCCTCCATCCAGCGCAAGACCCGCGTTCGATGACTGAGTACCACATCGGGTCGGGTTTCCAGGAACCACTCCCGAAAGGATGTTTCTTCAAACTGACGCAAAATCAGGGGATGTATTGCCTCAAAATAAGGATAATATTTGTGGTAGATCTGATACGCAGCCTCCCAGCGGTGCAGCAGGCGCTTGTCATGGTCCAGGTGCATCACCAGTCCGGGTCGACGGTATCCGAGCTGTTTCAGCTTGTTGAGCACCAGAAACATGGAGCGAAAATGATTGGAGCACACCGAATCAATGGCCGGATGTTCGATAATGTAGTCCGTGTACACCCCCGAGAAGTGTTCCCAGTTCAACACTGAGAGTTCCGGTGACGCACCTGCCGGAAGGATGAGGATACCGCGAATACCGCGGGAAATCAAAATCGAATTCAAGCGATCCACCGAAATGCCTTCACTGCCCAACGCAAAAAACTCCACCTTGAACCCCATCTTTCTCGCCGCCCGGTCAGCCCCTTCCATGACTTCGCGATGGTAGCGTTCAAAGACCTCGGGACGCTGCTTAAAGCTCTCCAGATCGACCACCGCAATCACGCCTCGAAAGGTGTCTGCACGCGAACGCCGCATCTGCGACATCAATGCGCCCGCCAGGGGGTTGTACTGGTAGCCGTGTTCCTTGGCCGCAGCCAGTACCTTGTCGCGGGTGGACGCCTTGACGCGTGGACTTCCTCTCAGGGCGTCCGAAACGGTTGTGTGCGAAAGCCCGAGGACCTTCGCAAGTTCCCTTACCGAATTGATTGCCATACGAATTGTTGTTGGGTGGGGTCTGCCGAAAGGGATCGTTGTTTCGGCAAAAACGGGGAGAAGCCACCGCACGATGCTTCTTACTGTCAGAAATGTGGCAACTCGATTAACCAATGCAATCATTTTTTTCTGAATTCAGCCCTTTCCGCCGCAGAAACACCCATTGCGCCCGACGAAAGGATTTTCCAACAACCCTTTGAATATGACAGCAGGTGAAAAACCCCGAATCAGCCTGGTCGGCGTGACCGGTTATGCCAGTATTTATGTCGATCTTGTGCGCAAGGCCCAACAGGAAGGAAGGCTCGATGTCAGTGCATTGATGGTACGCGAGCAGCGTTCGGATCACGAAACCGTGAAGGAGTTCCAACAAACGGGAACCAAAGTGTATCACAGCTTTGATGCAATGTGCGAAGGAGAGGCGGGGAAAATTGACCTCTGCCTCATTCCCACTGGCATTCAGCTTCACGCTTCCATGACCAACAAGGCGCTGCGCAGCGGAGCGCATGTGCTCGTTGAGAAACCGCTTACCGGCTCTGTCAAGGATGCGCTGAGCATCATTCACACCGAAAAGGAAACCCGGCGCTGGGTTGCGGTGGGATTTCAGGACATCTACTCCCGCGATATTGCCTGGTTCAAGCAACAACTGCTCGAGGGTGTGATCGGCAAAATCAAAGCGGTCAAGGTAATCGGTTTCTGGCCCCGCGCCATATCCTACTACCACCGGAACAACTGGGCGGGCAAATTGATGGTGGATGGCTGGGCCGCCATGGACTCGCCGCTCAACAACGCGTTCGCCCATTTTGTGAACATCGCGCTGTTTGTTGCTGGTCCCCAACCCAATAAATCCTGCAATGTGATGGTCACTTCAGCCGACCTGTATCGAGCGCACGACATCGAAAGCTTCGACACTGGCATTGTTCAGGGCATGTCCGACTCAGGCATCGAATTCTGGTTTGGGGTCAGTCATGCCTGCGCGGAGCGGCGCGAACCTGAAATCCACATCATCGGTGAGGAGGGAACCGCGCAGTGGAACCACGAGCAGGACATGATCATACGTCCCAAAAACGGCAACGTGCTCACCCAACCCGTACCGGACTACGCCGCAACCCGCAGCGCCATGTTCGACGCGGTAATTGAAAAACTGCTCAAACCCGATACCTTCATCTGCGATACCCAGATGGCCATTTGCCAGACCCAGATCATCGACGCCATTCACAAGTTTGCGCCCATTCGCACCGTCGCCAATGCCGGCATCGATTTTGTGCAGGGAGCCGACGAGGAATTTATCACCCCTGCCATCAAGGGAGTCGAACGCCTCTTTGAACGGGCGTTTGATGAAAACGTGTCGCTCAGCGAAATCGGAAGCATCCCCACCCTTCCCGCAAAACCATGATCCGCAAAGCATTTGTCATGTCGGTTCACAAAGGATGTGAAGCCGAATACGAAAAACGGCACAACCCGATTTGGAGTGAACTCGAAGCCGTTCTCAAATCACATGGGGTTCACAATTATTCCATTTTTCTCCATCCGGAAACCCGCCAACTGTTTGCCTACGTCGAGATCGAAAACGAAGCGCGATGGTCCGCCATTGCCAGCACCGAAGTGTGCCAGCGATGGTGGAAGCATATGGGAGACGTCATGCCTTCCAACACGGATCACAGTCCGGTCTCTGTCGATCTGAACGAGGTCTTTCACCTCGATTGATATCCGGACGGAACGAGCAGATGCTCGCTACCGTCTGCCCTGAGACTCAACCCGAAACTACCCTGAAACATGAAACCGATTTCTCGCCGAGATTTCGTCAAGCACAGTGCATTGGCGACCGCAGCGCTTCAGCTGCCCCGCGTGATGGCGAACACCGCGTCACCATCGACCACACCATCACCTGAGGTCTACGCATCCCAGCAACCCTACACCCTGCGGTGGCTGGAAGGGTCCGTGCCCCAGGTGCAATCAGGAACCACATGGGGGGTGCCCTGGCCCAAAGGCAAACACCCCAAAGACACCACGTTTTCCCTGCATGCCTCTGACGGCACCGCCGTGCCCGTACAAAGTTGGCCCACTGCCTATTGGCCCGATGGTTCCCTCAAATGGACAGGTCATGCCATCCCGGCAGGAGTCGGACAGCACCCACACATGCAGCTGCAGCCTGGAGTTCCCACAAAGCCGGCCTCATCCGTCAGGGTGAAAACACATCCAGACTCCTTTCAGATCGATACCGGAGCTATGCAATGCGTGGTGCCCCGTTCGGGTCAAACCGTGATCGAGTCCATGACCAGCAATGGCACCCTTGTCGCAAGCAATGGACGCCTGCTTGGAAGTCGCCGGGACCAACCCGATGCCAGCGCCGTCGATGAGGCGTTTGAGGGCGTGACAGAATCCGCCGAGCTTGAACAGGACGGACCCATTCGTGCCGTGATCAAGCTCTCCGGTCATCACCAGACATCAAGTGGCAGAAAATGGCTTCCGTTCACCCTTCGGCTTCATTTCTACGCAGGCGGCACCTGCGCGCAAATGACACACAGCTTTGTGTTCGACGGGGATGAGTATCAGGATTTCATCACAAGCCTGGGGGTCAGCTTTGACGTGCCCATGCGAGATGCCTTGCACGACCGACACATCCGCTTCGTGGGTGAAAAGGGCGGCGTTTGGGGTGAAGCCGTTCGCGGGATCACCGGACTTCGCCGCGACCCTGGGGAAGAAGTGCGCAAGGCACAGGTGGCGGGGTTGCCGACCCCACCACTCGAACAGTGGAGTCCACGTGTGACGGATCGCCTGCACTGGGTACCGACCTGGTCAGACCACAGCCTGAGCCAGCTCTCTGCAAATGGATTCTCTCTTCGCAAACGCACAAAAGAAGGCTGCGCCTGGGTTCCGGTAGATCAGGGACACCGCGCTGAGGGAGGCGGATACGTCGGTGGCATTTCCGGCGGGCTTGCATTTGCCATGCGGGATTTCTGGCGCCTGCATCCCACACAACTCGATATCCGGGACGCTGCCAGCGATACCGCCCGGGTTACCCTGTGGATGTGGTCCCCCGAGGCACAGCCCATGGACATCCGCTTCTATCACGACGGCCTCGGTCAGGACACCCATGCAAAACAGCTGGATGCACTGGACATCACCTATGAGGACTATGAGCCTGGCTTTGGAACCCCGCACGGTGTTGCACGCTCCACTGATCTCACGTTCTGGGCACTTCCTGCCACTCCTACCAGAGAAGATCTCGCCGCCATGGTGCAAAATGCAGATCGACCCGCATTGCTCGTGCCCCGTCCGCAGGATTATCTGAATGCCGGAGTCTTTGGTTCACTCTGGAGCCTGCCCGACCGCTCCACTCCTGCCAAAAAACAAATCGAAGACAGATTGGACTGGTCGGTCCAATATTACATCAACCAGGTTGAACAGCGCCATTGGTATGGATTCTGGGACTACGGTGATGTCATGCACACCTACGACCGCGACCGCCATGTGTGGCGCTATGATGTGGGTGGTTATGCCTGGGACAACTCGGAACTCTCACCTGATCTCTGGCTGTGGTATTCCTTCCTTCGCACGGGGGATGCATCGACATTTCGTCTGGCCGAAGCCATGACGCGCCACAATCGGGATGTCGACATTTATCACCTCGGACGATTTGCGGGCTTTGGCACACGTCACAACGTGCAGCATTGGGGATGCTCTGCCAAGCAGCTTCGCATCAGCACTGCTGCATACCGGCGCTTCCACTATTTCCTCACCGTCGACGAGCGCACTGGCGATGTGCTCAATGAAGTGATTGAAGCGGACCGCCAACTGGCCACGCTGAACCCTGTGCGAAAGCTTCCGGGTCAGCCGGAAGTGCCAGCCGAGGTCCGCATGGGTCAGGGCACCGACTTTGGATCGGTTGCCATGAACTGGCTCACCGCCTGGGAACGCACCCACGACGACACCTACCGCCAGTGGCTCGTCAATGCCATGAAGGTGATCGGTTCCCACGAACTCGGCTTTTTTGTTCCCGACTACGGCTTTAACATCGAAACCAAGGAATTCATCCTTGCGAACGATCCAAAACCCAGGGTTTCACACCTCTCCAGTGTCTTCGGCATGGTCGAGGCAAACAAGGAGTTGATGGACCTGCTCGATGTGCCCGAATTCAACCGGGCCTGGCTGGAGTATTGCACGCTTTACAACGCTGGTGCCGAAGCACATCGCGAACGCTTCGGTGCTCCGCTTCGCGGAATCAGTCTGGTCAACGCCCACAGCCGCCTGACCGCCTATGCCGCGAAGCTGAAGAACGACCCAGCTCTTGCAGAGCGGGCACTCAGCGAATTCAGCAATGAATGGGGTGGCCCGCGTCAAATCGAGTCAACGCACATTGATGGTGCCCAGGTGTTGAATCCCGTCGACGAAACTGCGTGGGTTTCCACCAACGATTCCGCGCAGTGGGGTTTGGCGGCAATCCAGAACCTCGCGTTGATTCCCGAAGTCTTTTAACCTGCGGCGGTTCCAATTGATCCCGATCCATCCACTTCCATTTTATCCCGAATTCCTATGAAAACTCACGGAGTCAGATTTTCCATCTTCGTTCTGTTGTTGCAGATCACCAGCCATGCGTTGTTCGCCTCGGACAAGCCTTCCATCGACACGATCCTGGACTACCAGGATTTGCCTGACCTTCCTGTTGCTCTGGAAGGAGCATCCCTCGGTTTGATCGGAGGTTCGCTGATCACTGTGGGTGGGCAACACGACAGCGGTCCCAACACGAACGTGTATGTGCTCACGCCTGATTCCACCGAATGGAAAGTCGCCGGAGAGTGGAGCAAACCTCAGGTCAATGCGGGATACTCCAGTGACGGCAGCCAGTTGATTCTGGGCGGCGGCTTGATCGAGGGGGAAGCCTGCGACGCTGTCACCCGATTCAGCCTCACAGGCACTGAAATCCAGATCAACTCGCTGGCATCCCTTCCCGAACCCATGCCTGCACCCGCAATTCTGATTGAAAAGGGCACCCTCTATCTCGCCAGTGCGTCCAATCAGGGAAATCGCTTTGAACAGCTGTCGTTGGGAGTCCCGGAAGCAAGCTGGCAGAACCTTCCGGATTTCCCCGGTCAAGCTCGTGAAGGTGCGACACTGCTGCGGTCCTTTGACAATCGGCTTTACCTGATCGGTGGCACCCACTCAGGTCAACCCGTGCTCGGCACGCTCGAATACTCCATCAAGGATGGATGGGTGGAAAAGGCACCCATTCTCGACTGGGTAGGCCAGCCCTCCGCAGTTGCTTTTGGGGAGTCCCACCTCTTGGTATTCGGCGCGACCGATCACGACGCCATCCTTGCCTACCACACCATCACCAATCGCTGGATTGAAGTCACGCAGTGGGAAAACGCACCCAAGGGTGAACCCATCGTCACCACAAGTGGAGATCAGGTATGGGTCATTGCGGGAGCCGATGCCCGAAAGATTCTCGTTTCTCCGCTCAAGACCAAATACGGGTGGATCGATCACTCCGTGGTCATTCTCTATCTCGTCGCGATGGTGGGGATCGGAGTTTATTTCACAAACAAGGAAAAAGACACGGCTGACTATTTTCAGGGAGGCAAAAAAATCCCCTGGTGGGCAACTGGCATGAGTCTCTTTGCCACGATGGCCAGCGCGATCAGTCTCATGACCATGCCCGGAAAATCCTATGCAGGGAACTGGGAGTGGTTCATGGTTTCCATCTTTTCTGCCATCACCTTGCCCATTTCGCTGTTCATCCTGGCACCGATCATCCGCAAGCTCAACATCCGCACTTCAAACGAATACCTGGAGTATCGCTTCGGCATCGTCGCTCGCATGCTTGGAAGCATGATTTTTGTGCTCTTCCAAATGCTGGGCCGCATGGCACCCGTCATGCTGCTGCCCTCCATTGCGCTAAATGCGATCACGGGCATTTCCATCGAAATCTGCATCCTTGTCATGGCTGCTGTCACGATCTCCTACACCTTCATGGGGGGACTTTCAGCGGTGATCTGGACCGATACGATCCAGGGATTTATCATGGTAGGCACCATCGCTGCCTGCCTGATCATGGCAATCATCCAACTCAATACCCCCATTGACGAAGCTCTCGGACTGGCACGTGAGGCGGGCAAACTTCGCATGCTCGACTGGAACTGGGACCTCACCTACCCCACAATCTGGCTCTTTTTCATTGGCACACTCTTCACCACACTCAACAACATTGGTGACCAGAATTTCGTTCAGCGCGTGCAGTGCACTTCCTCCCTTCGCGAGACCCAGAAGGCAGTGGGTCTGCAGATGTCCGTTGCGGTTCCCATCAATTTCCTGTTATTCGCCGTCGGAACCGCCCTGTTCCTTTACTACCAGAAGCATCCGGAACAGCTGAATCCCTCCATGAAATCTGACGGTGTTTACCCCTTCTTCGCCGCCCAACACCTTCCAATCGGAGTTTCGGGACTGGTCGTTGCCGCATTGCTTGCCGCCACCATGTCCACGATCTCGAGTGCCATTTGCTCAGTTGCCAACCTCGGAGTGGACGATTTCTATCGCCGCTTCTCCAAGACCGCCACCGAGACTTCATCGGTATTGGTCGGACGCCTTCTCACTCTGGTCATTGGATTGTTTGGAACCGGTGCGGCCCTCTTTCTGGCCAACGCAGATATGCCATCGGTGTGGGATCTTGCACTCTTCCTGACCAATCTGGTTTCCAATGGTCTGGTCGGTATGTTTGCCCTGGGTTTAATCACGCGAAGGGCAAATCAGCTCGGAACCATCATCGGCGTGATCACGGGAATGACCGTAGTGTTCCTGATTCAGAAGAACACCGCCGTCAACTTCTGGCTCTTCATGCCCATCGGCTCCACGGTCACCTTCATCGTCGGTTATCTGGTCAGTCTCGCCATCCCCGCAAAAGCTCGCAACATTCAGGGACTCACGATCTATACCATCAACCAACCTCGCCAACCCTGATTGTCCAGCCATGCAATGCTTTCTGGTTTTCGCGACAACTCTGGCGACGCTCTCCGGAGCTACCGCCGCAGAATCCTGGAACTTTTCATTCGGAACAGAACCCATGGCACAAGCGACGCATGTGTCACCGGCAACGGAATTCGACCCGCAGCTCGGCCATGGATTCCTTCACTTTCCGGCGGAAGCTGCGCGCCAACTCTCCGCAACTGGCGATGCGATTCGGCCAGGACTGAAAAGCCGTGAGCCTTACGTCTTCGCGATTCAAACCGGAGAAGGGCGCTTTCGGGTAAGCGCCCGATTCGAAGGTCCCAGCGAGCAAGCGGGAATCACCATCAAAGCAGAATCGCGCCGGCTGATGGTTCACGAACCCGACCTGCATCTTGACAGTGAACAAACCCGGGAACTTCGTTTTGTCACCGATGTTCGCACACCCACGCTCGATCAGGGAGGAAAAGTGCAGCTCAATTCCAGAGAAGAAGGCGTCTGGCATTGGGATGACTTACTGCAGATCGAGATTCACAGCGATACCGTGCTGCACTCACTTACCGTTGAGCGCGTCGATGACCTGCCTGTGCTCTTTCTGATGGGAGATTCAACCGTGACCGACCAAACCACCGAACCCTGGACCGGGTGGGGCCAGATGCTACCGGTATTTTTCAAACCGACACTGGTGATCGCAAATCATGCCGAATCGGGCGAAACCCTGCGACAGTTCCGCGCGCAACGGCGGCTTGAAAAAATCATGGACACGCTCAAGCCCGGGGATTTTGTCATGCTGCAATTCGGCCACAATGACATGAAAGAAAGCGGCGAGGGCATCGGTCCCATGCAGTCCTATGCCGATGATTTGCGATACTTTGTCAAACACCTGAGAGGACGTGGAGCGCAGCCCCTGCTCGTGACTTCCATGAAACGTCGTCGATTTGACGAACAAGGCAGGCAGTATGCCACCCTCGGAGACTACCCGCTCGCCGTGCGAAAGGTGGCCGCAGAGTTGGCAATACCGTTGATTGACCTCAATCTCATGAGCGGTGTGCTCTTTGCCGCGCTGGGTCCGGAGGGTTCCAAACAAGCGTTTGTGCACTACCCTGCGGGTTCATTTCCTGGTCAGGATGAAGCCCTGCGGGATGACAGTCACTTCAGTCCCTACGGTGGATATGCGTTGGCGAACTGTGTTGTTGAAGCGATCAAAATCGCCTGTCCGGAACTGGCTCAACACCTTCGTAAAGACCTGAAACTCTACGACCCGGCTTCACCCACAAAACCGGACTCCCTGCACATCCCCGCCAGTCCACGTGCGTCCGTCCAGGCTCCGGAGGGCAGCTGAACTTTCAGAATCTTGCTACGTTCTGCAGCCCCAGCATGGAACGTCCGCCTGCAACCCGCCATGCACGCTTCGCCAGCTCGATTTGCGATTTGACCTCTGCGCCTGCAGACCCCAAATACATAGGTTTGCAATGCCTCAGATATCACAACCCACGCTTTGGATGCAGATAGAACAAGAGATGGACAAGCGACAGGCCCGACCCGGGAGATTCTGGGTTAATCTGAATCCGCTGGTGATCCTGAACACCCTTCACCGAAACCGTGGATTGCTGCGCCAGTTCACCGCTCGCATTTTCCACGAGCGCCACAAGGGTTCCCTGCTGGGTGTGTTCTGGGCGGTATTGCTCCCAATCCTGATGATGGGACTCTACACACTGGTTTTCGGGTTCATTTTCGGAAGTTCCTACGGTGTCATCCCCAATGAAAACAAGACAGATTTTGGTCTCGGAATCTTTCTCAGTCTTACCCTCTTTGGTCTCGTATCCGAGTCCTTTGCACTGTCTCCGACCATCATTCTCAACAACCCGAACTTTGTTCGCAAAGTAGTATTCCCGCTGGAAGTGCTACCTGTTGCCCACCTCGGATCGTCCCTCATCAATTTTCTCATCAGTATCCTTCTCTTCCTGATCGGATTGACCTTCATCGGACGTGGACTGAGCATTCATGCCCTGTGGTTCCCCCTTATCATCGCACCGCTGGTCCTTCTCTCCCTCGGGATCTACTGGACTTTTTCCGCACTGGGGGTGTTTCTGCGCGATCTCAACCAGATCATGGTATTCGTCACTCAGGCGATGCTCTATTCTTCCGCCATCTTCTATTCCACTACCAAAATTGAAGGCACCAACCTGGAATTCCTGCTCCCGATTCTCAATTTGAATCCCATCGTGCATGCCGTCGAACTCAGTCGGGATGTGATGCTGTGGCACCTGCCCATGCAACTTTCGGATCTTGGTTTTCTCTACGGACTCAGCCTCGTGGTATTCTGTGCTGGATTTGCGTTTTTCCAGTCCCTCAAACCTGCTTTCTCAGACGTAATTTGAGCATCCTGCGGTCGTTTGTGACCCTGTGAATGTCACTGGTTTTTATCTGTTGAGCCATTCCAGATGCAAGTCATCCGGAGCTTGCAAACAACCCCTGCTTTCGCCATGAAAAGGAATCCCATGTCATCCCGGAAGTCAGGATTCTCCAGACGCATGAGCAGCCGCAAGGTGAGCCAGCCCCTGGTTCCCAAGGAAAAGGTGCTCATTGCCCTCGTCTGCCTGCAACTTGCCCTTGCGATCTGGTCCATGGCGCTGACCCATCTCTGGTCAGAGTTGCTCTTTGCCGCGCTCTCCGTTGCAGGATTCATGATCTGCCTGATTCCACAGCAGCGCGACCTGCGCTGGCAGGACCCCGCGCAAACAACTTCCGCTGCCTGGAAGCGACTGCGTCGTTTTCCACTGTTCTGGTCGGGCATTCTGCTCCTGCTCTACATTGCAATCCAAGGCCTCAACCCCGCCTACGGATATGAAGAAAACCCAGAGACCTGGCGCTCCTTCCCCATCGATCACCTCTCCTGGTTACCCTCTTCCATCGCCAGTCCATTCCACAAACTCAACCCCTGGCGCATGATGCTCATGCTGGGGGCAGCATGGCTCTTTCTCTGTTATTCCTGGACTGGATTACAGCGTCGCCGATCCCTTGCATTTGTGCTCTGGTTTCTGTTTTTCAATGCTTTGGCGTTCTGTGTACTGGTGATCGTGCAAAAACAGACTGGTGCCTCCGGCATCTACTGGAATTTCGAAGTCTACCCCAATTTTTTCGGAACCGTTCCTTACAAAAACCGGGGAGCCGCATTGCTCTACCTGATGATGGGTTGCTCCATGGCCCTGTATTTTTATCAGGTCCGCATCATGCGTGAGCGACTGCTTCGCTCTGGCCCTCACCTGATCGTGCTGCTGGGCATCCTCGTCCAATACGCTACACTATGGTCTTCGTTCTCCCGGGGTGGACTCGCAGTCGCCACGGCCATGCTCTTTGCCTTTTTCCTGATGATCCTGCGCACGAGCTTCGAAGAAGGCGACTCGCCCATCCTCAAGTTCCTGAGCATTCCCATCTGTGCACTGCTCATCGTGCTGGCAGCGACTGCAGTACCGCGCCTGCCTGATTTTGAGGGAACCCTTCAGCGATTCGAAAGCGAGAAGCTGGAAAAGGAAGTCACCACTCTCGACTTCAATGGTCGTCTCATTCCAACGCAAATCACCTGGGAAATGATTCAATACAAACCCTGGTTCGGCTGGGGTGCAGGCAGCTGGCGCTTTGTCTTCCCCTATTATCAACTCAACTATCCGGAGATCCTCAATGACGGAAAAATCGTCAGAATCTGGCATGACGCCCACAACGACTGGGCACAGTATGTGAGTGAACTCGGCATTGTTGGAACCCCATTTTTGCTATTTTTTATCCTTTGGCCGGTGATGTTTCTCAGCCGAAACATCCGACAAAGCCGCTGCACCCACATCATGCTCGCCATCACCCTGCTTGGGGGTTTTGTCCATGCCCTGATCGAGCTGCTCTTTCAGAACCTGAGCATCCTTTGCCTGAGTGCGACGGTCATCATGCTTCTGCTCAAACTGCCCTACTCCCGCAGAAGCCGCGAACACACAAATCGGCTCCCAGGTAGCATCACTTGAATACAACTCACCTCAACAACCGGGTCCGAAAGAGATTGCGTCAACTGCTGTGTTTTGAAACCAGTGAGGCCTGCGACTGATCGCAGGCCTCGCTATTAAAAATCAATTTGCAAACGCTGTTTGCCAATCAACCACCAAACAGGTCGCCCAGTCCGGGAATTTTCATCGACTGTGCTTCCCCCTTGATCTTGGATACGGCACCCTTTTTACCATGATCGAGCAACAGGGACGATGTGGTCGTCGTCTTGCCGTCCATCGTGCTCGTTGACTCCGCCTTGACGATGGCAAATGGCACATCATCGCTCAACCACTGCTTGGCGGTGCTATCCACCCGGATGGTTTTGAAAATCACACTCATCTCAACTGAACCACTGCCTTCGACCACTCTCGATTTAAACTTACCGGCAGGAGTCTCTACCCGTTCGGTACCGGTTTCATCAAAGTTGTAGTCAATCTCCATGCCCAGGGACTTCATCATCGCATTGCCGATCATTCCTCCTTCTTCGATCTTGATCGGGTCCGCATCGCCCTGCTGCATGATGATCTCCTTGCCCATTGCACGCAGATTATTGATGATGTCCTCAGGATTTCCCTTGAGCGTGGACTTCTCCATCAGAATCTTCAGAAGGATCGGTTCTCCAGTGGCCTTTCCTTTTTTGCCCTTGTTGTAGCGGAAAGTGTTCATCTCCATCTCGACCCACACGTGGTCCACCCCCTCGCGCTTTTCCTCACCAACCATGGAAGTGCGAACCTCCATGAGCTGCTCCTTTCCTTTGGCATCGCGGCTGATTTCCTGGCGCAACTGCCAGCTGCCCACAGGAGTGGATTTTGTGAGATCGTAGGATGCGGCATGAGCACTGCTCACTGTGACTGCCATCATCACCCAAAGGGTCACCATACATTGGATCGTATTTTTCATAGAAGTTTTCGATAGATTTGATTTGAGAGTATTGACGGTATTGGAAAACCGACGTTCTGCAACGCCAGACCGTATTTGAGAATGGGTGCGACGTGGATTCACGCAGTGCTATTCAAACTTTTCCAAAACCTGACGATGTGCATCTTTTCCCAATCGATTCATTGACTCACCAGCAATCCTGCGCATACAGGAAAGCTTTGTACCCAACTCTGCACCAACCATGAAAATCGCTCTGGGAACTGACCATGCTGGCTATGAACTCAAGGAATGCATCAAAGCATACCTGATTGAACTGGGACACGAAGTCGAAGACTACGGAACTCATACCCCGGAATCCTGCCACTACCCGACATTTGTTCAATACGCGGCCAAGGCTGTCGCCGCTGGCATCTGCGACGCAGGCGTCGTTTTTGGAGGAAGTGGCAACGGAGAGACCATCGCCGCCAACAAGGTGAAAGGGATCCGTTGCGCACTCTGCTGGACCGAAGAAACCGGGCGCCTGGCCAAAGAGCACAACAATGCCAATGTGATTTCATTGGGAGGTCGGGTTGTCTCCCAACCCAACGCAAAGGCAGCCGTCAAGGCCTGGCTCGATTCCAGCTTTGAAGGTGGGCGCCACCTCACGCGGATTTCCATGCTGGAAGAGGATCTCGCCCCACCCCCTGGACTTCCTGCAATCCAGCTATAATTCACTGCTCAGTCCATTGCACAATTTACCAGTTGCCTGTTGACACTCCTGCCAGTGCGACACACGTTCAACCTTTGGAAAAGTGAAATGACCATGACACGTTACGAATCAGAATCGGACACAAACACCGATAAAGGGACCAAACTTCCCAGCGTCGAAATTCAGAAAAAGTTCCTTGAGAATCGCAAAATTTTCCTCTGGGGCGAAGTCTCGGACAAATCGGCCAAGGACCTCACCGAAAAGCTCATGTACCTCGAGCTTGAGGCTCCCGGTAAACCCATTCAGTTTTATCTCAACTCCCCCGGTGGTTCCATCACGGCAGGCATGGCGATCTATGACACCATGCAGTTGATCACTTCTCCCATCAGCGTAATTGTAACAGGCATGGCTGCCAGCATGGGTTCCATCCTGCTCTGTGGCGCTCCCAAGGGTTCCCGCTACGTGTATCCCAACGCAAGGGTCATGATTCACCAGCCCTTGATCGCCGGTCGCATGGTGGGACCTGCAGCGGATATTCACATCCAGGCCATTGAAATGGAGCGGTTGCGGGATGAACTCAACCAGATCCTTGCCAAGGCAACCGGGCAGTCTCTGGAAAAGATTCAGAAAGACACAGATCGCGATTTTTACATGACGGCCACTGAAGCAGTGGCATACGGCATCGCGGATAAGGTTGTCGACTCCTTCATCTAGGAGTCCCACTTCCATCTTCTTCGCATCATTGCACTGGCACGGGTTCATGCGGGCAGTCGAATTTGCTGTTGCAAATCCGCGTGAATGCGTTTCCCTGAGCCACTTTCTCAAATCATCACAATGGAAAGAACCTTCATTATTCTTAAACCGGACTGCATGGAGCAGCGCAATGTCGGCGACATTGTCTCCCGCTTCGAAGCAAACGGATTCGAAATCGTCGCGGCAAAAATGACGCAACTCGATCCCCACCTGCTGGAGATCCACTACGCGCATATTGTGGACAAGCCCTTCTATCCCGAGGTCGTGAAGTTCATGACCGAGCGTCCGGTGCTGCTGCTGGTGCTCGAAGCAACCGATGCCATCCATCGCGCCCGCGAACTGATTGGCCCGACCAACCCCGAACACGCTCTCAAAAGCACCATTCGCGGTGGGTTTGGTACCTGCACCATGCGCAACGTGATCCATGCATCGGACTCAAGAGAGGCGGCCAGACTGGAGATCGCACGCTTCTTTGCGGAGACCGAAATTTTCCACATCGAGAAGCCCGAAGCCGTCATATGACGCTTCATCAGCGCTGAGCTTCTTCCATCGGCACAAGCAGGCAAACTGCATGGGCTGCAATGGCCAGCCCTTTCCCGATGTCACCGACCTGCTCGTTGGTGGTGGCCTTGACACCAACGCAGCCGGGTTCTACCCCAAGCGAATGCGCAAGCGTCGCTTTCATCTGTTGCATGTACGGTTGCAGCTTGGGCCGTTCTGCGATCAACATCGAATCCACATTTGCCAAACGATACCCCTTTGATGCCGCTTCGGCCACAGCCTTCTTAAGGATGCGCTGAGAATCCATACCGCGAAGCGACGGATCCGTCGGAGGAAAATACGTCCCAATATCCGGCAGGCCCATGGCACCCAGGATCGCGTCAGCGATCGCATGGGAAAGACAGTCCGCATCCGAGTGTCCCTCCAGTCCCACCGGACCGGGAATCCGTACCCCGCCCAGCACCAATTCCCGTTCCTCACAGGTTCGGTGAATATCATAACCGATTCCAACGCGCATGCCTTCCCAGCATGTTCATCGAACTCACGCAATCAACGCTCATTTTTGAGCTGATCTTCCCTCAGTAGAAAAACTGCCGCATTCTCTTGGCCTTGGCTGTTCACACTGGATCAATCCACGCCTGCCAACCTCGAAACAAGTTCCCGAATGCTCAGCCACTGCGCTCCCGCAACTTGCGCATCTGCTGCCGTCTCACCACCTCCAGCCAGGTGGACCAGGCTCGCGCGGAGAGTGCCCGCTTGCATGCATCAATCTCCTGACTGCGCGATTCCAGGTTTTCGTTTGCGATGCTTGAAACATCGTCGAGATTGTAGAGGAACACCTGCGAAATCTTGCCAACCGATGGTTCGATGTCACGCGGCATCGCAAGGTCAATCATGAACAGGGGACGAAACGAACGTCTCCGCATCACTTGTTTCATGGTTTCACGACTCAACAACACCTGAGGAGAGGCTGTGCTGCTCACCACGATGTCAAACTCGGGCAGGCGTTCCACCAATCCTTCCATCGCAAAAACCGCCCCCTTCATCTCAGTTGCAAGCAGTTGGGCATGCGCCAACGTCCGACTCGTAAACGTCAGGGAACGGGCCGCCCGACTCCTCAGTGCCTGGGCCGTCAGTCGCCCCACTTCGCCAGATCCGATCACCAGGACTTTACAGGAGGACAGTTCGCCAAAAATACGGGTTGCGAGGTCAACCGTGATGTTTCCGATACTGACCTGCCCCCGGCCAATCTGAGTATGGGTTCGTGCCCACTTGGCTGCCTGAAAGGCCTTGTTGAAGATTCGGTGCATGACCAAATCCACATGGTTCGCCTCATCTGCATCTCCATACGCAGCTTTGACTTGCCCAAGAATCTCTGTCTCTCCCACCATCTGGGAATCCACACCCGCACTCACTTCAAACAAGTGCTGAATCATGCGACTCTCCCGATACTCATTCACCAAATGGTGCAACTCTGCATCTGAAACCGGAAAAGCATCGCAAATGCACTTCCACACCTGATCCACTACTCCCTCTCGCAGAGCAACCCCATAGACTTCCCAACGGTTGCAGGTATCGAGCACAACATGTGAACACAAGCCCGGAATCCGCTGCAAAGCATCGAGCAACTCCCGTCGTTCGTCAGTATCCAGCTTCAACTGTTCACGAAGGTGCAAGTCCGCCTGGTGGTGGCTGAATGAGAAGGCGAACAAGGCAGGCGTGCGTTTCCCCCTCGTGCCGATGCTGCTCACAGATACGGTCATTTCGGGTTGCTGTGGTTGGATGGTGCCTCCACGGGCAAATCCGCGTCATGGCGTGCCCGATCTACAGGAACCAGTGCCAACAATGCCACGGCAAAGGCGATGATCGATGCACGCGAAAAATTGGCGGAAACCAGACGTTTGCACAAATAAAGTCCGAGAATCACCACATATACGATCCAGACCAATACGGTTGCACCCAGTTTGTAGACCGGGATCGCACCATATCCGTGAAAAATGCTGAACGACCCCATGAACAGGGACACACTCAGTACAAACACTCCGGTCGCAAGGGTACCAACTTGTAGTTTTTCCAGCTTCAACAAGGGTGGCAACACGGAGAAAAACAAGCCCATGCGTCGTCGAGCCAAGCCCTGAAACTGTAAGAGATACATCAGGGCAAAGAGTGCCTGTACCGCAAATATCCCATAGCTGAACACTGCCAGGGAGGCATGGAATCCCACCACGTGACTCTGATCGGTGTGGTTTACCTGGTAGTCATAATTCAGATCGGGAAACAACTGAATCGTTGCAAGCGTCACGGTTGCCAATCCTGCGGTAAAAAAGCCGAAATAGTTCACCCTGAAAAACAAACTGATCAGGATGAAAAAAAAGAGACTCGACCAGACCATCATGCTGACGATCTCGTATGGATTGCCAATAGGACAGGCATGAATGCTTCGTCCGCGCATCACCAGAAAGAGGGTGATCGACAGAAATCCAAGTCCCAACAGTGGCAGCGAAATGCGGCGACTCAGGTATTGTTTGCGACGAATGTAAACCCAATGCAGGACAAAGGTGGCCGCAAAACACAGCAAGGCAATCAGGTGGTAGCCCATCGTTTCAGTCAGGTTCTTTCCATTCCATCCAGAAGCAAGGATACTACAGGGGAAAACGTCAACGAACTTCAGCGATGAGGGGTTGTCGAAGAGGTTCGGCATCCACAAATCGCTGCACCAGTGATGCACTGTAGTCGATCCATCGCGGATTCAGGTTGAGACAGGGAATCTGTTCAAACGCAGTGCCACCCGCTTCCAGAAACAATTCCTTGCCCTCTTCGGAAATCTCTTCGAGGGTTTCCAGGCAGTCCGTCACAAACGCCGGACACATCACCAGAAGCTTCTGGATTCCCTTTTCCGGGAGGGATTCTAGCGTGTGGTCGGTGTAGGGTTGCAGCCAGGGGTCCTTGCCCAGTCGGGATTGGAATGACACTCCATACTTCCCTTCTGGAATCCCTGCCCGCTCGACAAAAGCACGCACGGTCGCCAGGCACTGGTGGCGGTAGCAAGTCGCATGCGCCGGATGATCGCGCTCACAGCATCCTTCCTTGAACAGACAGTGACTGTGGGAGGGGTCCCCTTTCACAAGGTGGCGCTCAGGAATCCCATGAAACGAGAACAAGACATAGTCATGCTGCTTGGCGAGGTACGGCTGGGCCTGATCCATCAGGCATTCAATGTACTCGGGGTCCTGATAGAACGGATTCACCACCTGATACTGGATTTGCGGTGCCTTGGCCTTCAGGCAATCCGTCGCACAGACCAGCGCCGACTCGTAACTCGACATCGCATAATGGGGGTAGAGCGGAAAAATCAGGACTTCTTCGATTCCATCCCGAATCATCGCGTCCACCTGGCTTTCCGTGCTCGGATTTCCGTAGCGCATACCAAGGTATACCGGAATCGACAGTTTTTCGCGAAGTTGCTCCGCATACTGCTCACTGACGACGATGAGCGGTGATCCCTGCTCAGTCCAAATGCTTTCATATGCCTGTGCTGAGTTCTTAGGACGGGTGGGGAGGATGAACAGATTCACCACAATCCACCGGATCAGGTCCGGAGCATCCAGCACGCGTGGATCCATCAGAAACTCCCTGAGATACTTTCGAACATCGGAAACCGAGGTCGAATCCGGCGAACCCAGATTTAACAGCAAAACTCCTTTTTTCGGCATAGTCATTCCTCCCACATATACTGTTGAGCCAGCCTTGCATTTCAAGCGCTGGCTCTCCTCTTCTTCCAAGCTTTTTCAGGGAAACACTCTGAACTACCCTGATACAGGACCCCGGACCGCATCCACAGCCTCCAGCATTGATTCCACAGATTCGATGCGTGCATGCGGTAATATTCCGTGTCCCAGATTGAAAATATGTCCGGGAATCGGACCCGCAGGATCGAGCAACTCCCGCGTCGCACGCCGCACCACTTCAGGAGTCATCGACAAAAGCAAGGGATCCAGATTGCCCTGAATCGCATGGGTGCGCCCTTCCTGATTCACAAAATCGCCAAGTTTCAGGGAACTGTCCAGACTCAGAACCCGGGCGCCGGTGCGAATCCACGCTTCCCGATGCGCACCCATTCCTTTTGAAAACAGGATGAACGGAACGGACTGCCCCACTTCGTCAATGATACGGCGAATCCATTTCAATGACCAGGATTCATAGCAAATTCCCGGGCATGCACTGCCCCAGGAATCAAAAATCTGGATCGCCTGCACCCCACTCTGCTGCATGCGGCGAAAGTAGCGAATCAGTGCCGAGGTGATCAGTTCCAGTAGTTGCTCCAGCAAATCCGGACGCTCAAACCCCATCGCCTTGATGTTTGCAAACTCTTTGGAGGATCCACCCTCGACCATGTAGGTAGCCAGCGTCCACGGAGAACCTCCAAACCCAAACAGTGCTTTTTCGTCCCCCAATTCCATTCGAATCTGCGCAAGTGCCTGGAAAACGTATGCGAGGCGCTCCTCAATGGCACCATCGTCAAGGCGGGAGAGGTCACGATCCGAGCGAAAACTCCAATCCATGGAAATGCCCCCGGATTCCCGAAAATCGTAGTCCATGCCCATCGCTTCCGGAATCACCAGGATGTCGCTGAACAGGATGGCAGCATCAATCTGAGGAAATCGGCGCAGGGGTTGCAGAGTAACCTCAGTCGCAAGATCCGGAGTCTGTACCATGGTACGGAAATCAGATTTGCTCTTCAACGCCCGATACTCCGGCAGATAGCGACCCGCCTGCCGCATGAACCATACCGGAGTACGGTCGACAGGCTTCAATTCCAAAGCATTCTGAATTCGTTGATATCCGTTCATGTGAGTTGCGATTCATCGCCAGTGTTATCTACCGCAAGGTTGGCCCAGTCCCGTGGAACCAGAAACTCCGATTCCAATCTTGCCTCCGGTGAGTCGGGTGCGTCGCTCCAGCCATAGTCAAAGCGAACCAGTGGCGGGAGCGACATCAAAATGGATTCCACTCTGCCACCGGACTGCAATCCAAAAAGGGTTCCACGATCATACACGAGGTTAAACTCCACGTAGCGGCCACGCCGATAGAGCTGGAACGCCCGCTCCTGCTCCCCATAGGGTTCCTGCTGTCGAGCCTCGACGATGGGAGCATAGGCATCGATGAAAGAACCTCCCAAGTCCCTGACGAAGGCAAATACCTGCTCAAATTCGGGTTGGTTCAGGTCATCAAAAAAGACGCCACCAATGCCGCGGGCAATGCCGCGGTGTTTGATGTGGAAATAATCATCACAACTCTTTTTAAGTTGTTCATAAAACGCACGACCATAGTGCTGGTCGCAAACCGCCCGGGCAACCTGATGCCAATGCACACAATCTGCCACACGCGGGTAGTAGGGTGTGAGGTCATAACCGCCGCCAAACCACCAAACCGGCTCTCCCGTAACGGCGTCCCGTGTGCGAAAATACCGCACATTCATGTGAGAGGTCGGCACATGAGGTGAGCATGGATGAGCCACCAGCGAAACTCCCATCGCCAAAAAAGCTTGCCCGGCGATGTGCTGCCGTCGTGCGGAGGCCGAGGGGGGAAGGCATTCCCCTGTTACCTTGGAAAAACCAATTCCAAACTTCTCGAACACATCACCTCCCTGCAGCACGCACGTCAGCCCACCTCCACCCGCCTCTCGCTTCCACGCATCCTGTTGGAACTTCACCGTTCCTTTCTCAAATGCTTCAAACCGACTCACGATCTCCTGTTGCAGAGAACGAAAGAATCCTTCAACCCGCTCCTCCCGTTCTGACAACACGCCTTGCAATGCACTGCCTTCCTTCATCTGAGTTCACCATCCCGTCATCGCATCCGCATTGCAACCCGAACTCGCACAGAGCATTCGAAATTCTGCATTTTCATTAGAAAATCAAACCCAAAAAAGATATCAAATAAGCGAAATTAATACACCCCAAAAAGTGTGCCATTTTGAGCTTTGTTACCGCACTTTGACTTGTGAATTTTGGATTTGTGACTCTAGTAATTCTTAAGACCGTAATTGAGGTTGGAGGAATAACTGGTTAATCCAGTTAAAAGATAGGAATGAGAGGCCCGATTTGAGGAAGTCGGGCCTCGTTTTATGTACTGAAAAGCGAACTTTTCCGACTCTCCAGATCCCGGATCGACCCAGCTTCAACGCAGGGTGCGAAGCTGTTCACTCAACCAGATCTTGTGCGTCCATCGCACGTTTTTCGAAGACATGTCGATCGCGTAAAAACTGTTGTCCCGCTGGTCGCATTCAATGTCCAGAATTCGCCCGAGGTTGAGCGCCAGCCATTTTTCAATCTTGAGGACGACCATTTTTTTGCGCAAGCGCCCCTGCACATCTCGATTGAGAATCGTCGGGATGGTATTGGTGGTCAAAATTTCGTCGATCGCAGTACTCGCCATTTTCGCGCGACCTTCATCGCTGGCATAAAAATGAGTCAGCGCAAAAACCGTCTTTCCCGGATTAATATCCTTGAGCAACTGACAGGCCCTCACAACCGTCGAACCCGTTCGAACCATGTCGTCAAACAGCACCACATCATGCCCGCCAAGCTCTTCAAACGTCGATTCGCTCTCTGGGTGCAGTTTGATCTCTACGCTGCGTTCTCCCGTACGCTCCTTATCGAGCAGGATGAACTTCGCCTTCGGCAATCCCATGCGCCGGAAAATCTCTCTCACAAATTCCCTTGCCCCCTTGTCCGGTGCGCAAAATGCCAGCCCTTCGCCTTCCGGACCAAAGTTCACGATATCGGAGTTCAGGATGTAGTCCACATAGACATCGTAGGGGATGAGGTTATAAAAACCTCCTTCAAACACCTCGGAAAATACCGTTTCCACCGAGTGGGAGTGATTGTGAACCGTCAGCACTTTGTCCACGCCCGACAGTTTCAGCATCTGCGCATAGAGGCGAGCTGTGAAGGGTTGACCGTCAAACTTTTTATAATCGTAAAGATCACGCTTGAAGTCCGTTGTACCGTGTTCTTCACGCGGTCCTCGATCCTGTGCACTGTAATAAAGGTCCGGCTCCACGAGCACCACTTCTGCGGCACCGTTTTCCTTCGCCGCCCGTGCGATGAAAAAATTGCGCATGGCCAGACTCTGACGGCTGCGCGTCAGGCTGCTCGTGCTGACTACAATCACGGTCTTTCCTTTCAGCTTGCTGCCGATATGATTGAAGTCCAGTTCATCGGAAATGAATCGCGGACAGAACTCGGTGTTCGCAAAGTTTTTCAAACTGATGAGATCCGCGATATCCTCCCGCTGCCCAAGCGAGTGTGCGACATCAATCGCAAATGGGTCGTCCGAAGAGTTGCCGACTACAATACAATTCCGTTTATCCACGCGTGTTCCAATCCGGTTCTGGTTGAATGTTGAGCCACTGCAGTTTGCCTTCTCCAGCAGCAAGCCACTGTATTCTGCAGGTTCCCCAATTTCGAGCAACTATGAAGTGCGGATTCCAGCGAAAGCAACTTCAATCTCGATTCTGGGCAGACATCGGGTTTTTCCTCATTTTGAAGCATGCTTAGCGGAATTTGTCCGGCGATTTTGCGGTTTGCACTCGAATGGGCTTTTCCTTCAAATGGTGCAATGGACTCAGGATCTCCCCCTTTGCTCGAAGGTAAACGCACTCGTCTTCGTGCCTATCATCGCACCGATCTTAACGCCGCAGTGCAGTTCCTGAATCAGCACGAAGTTCGCTCGCTGCTCGAACCCGGAATCCTGTTCCCCCTGCGCATGGAGGACGAAGAACAGTGGTATCAGTCGTTCAGTGCCATCAGTGAAGGGGTTTACCACTTTGCCATCGAACGCATCGACACCGGAGAATACATCGGTGGATGTGGTATCAACCAGGTCTCCCAGAAGTCCAGGGTCGCAACTCTCGGCATCTTCCTGGGCGCCATGCACCAAAATCAGGGATTCGGATCGGAAGCGATGCAACTGCTCATCGACTTCTGCTTCCTTGAGATGAATCTTAACAAGGTAAAACTCAGGGTATATGCCTTCAATCAGCGCGCCATCCACTGCTACCAGCGCCTGGGATTCCAAACGGAAGGCGTACAACGTCAGGAGATTTTCCGAAACGGCACCTATCATGATGAATGGCTGATGGCCCTGCTGCGCACGGAGTGGAAGTCGCAGCGCGGCAAATCGCATTGATCCTTGGGACTTACTCCCATTCCATTTTCAGACCCTCATGACGCTCAGTGACACCGAGATTCAACTCTACTTTCGCGATGTTCACCCTGTCGTCTTTGCTGTGATGCTCGAAATCCGGGAACACCTTCTCAGTGTGCTGCCCGACCCTCAGGAGCAACTGCGCTGGAGTGCCATCGCCTTCGACAAACCACATGCAAAGGCGAGTGTGAAGGACAACATCTGCTACCTCCGCCCGCGCAGCAAATGTGTCGAAATCGGTTTTGGACTCGGCGTTTTTCTAAAAGACCCCGCCCGACTGCTGCGGGGTAACGGGCGATACAAGCGCTTCATTCCCATCACCACCATGAAAGCATATCCCGGGGAGGTCATCCGGGATCTTGTCTTGCAATCCAGTGCATTTGATGGAAATCGCGTCCTGTACAAGTTGCTTCCCAACGACGACTACCAAGCCTTGCGCCACGGCATCTGAAGTGCAGAGTTCTCATCAGCTACCATCCAAACCCACCCATGATACTGCAATCCATTCAGCTACTTCGCGCTATCGCAGCGATCATGGTGGTTGTTTTTCATGCAAACAGTCTGGTCGCTGAAAAGATTCCGAGCCACAAATTCAGCAATACCGGTGCGGCTGGAGTCGATCTCTTCTTTGTGATCAGCGGGTTTGTCATGGTTTATTCCTGTCGCAACCTATTTGCACAGCGAGGTGCATTCTCGGGTTTTCTGCTCAAGAGAGCCATTCGCATCCTTCCCACGTATTACCTCTTCACTACCCTTACCCTGTGCATACTGATATTCCTTCCTCATCTTTATGAGAACATGGAGCTTCGAATCCACCGTGTCATCGCCTCTTATGCTCTCATCCTTACCGAAGATTCCCTGAATATTCCGGGGACCATTGTTGGAGTGGGTTGGACCTTGGCCTTTGAAGCATGGTTTTACTTGAATTTTGCGTGGATTCTATGTTTCAGCCGGCGATGGATGTTGCCCCTGCTTCTCATGGTGTTCCTTATCGGAACCGCCAGTCATTGGTGGCTTCCCTCGATACCCGCATTCTGGATTGTCGCAAGTAACCCACTTGTTTTTGAATTTCTGTTCGGCTGTGTCATTGCGCTCGCTTTTCAACAAAACATCGTCATTTCTCCGGCGATTTCTGTCTTGTGCATTGTCGTGGGTTCAATCGCGTTAGCAGTTGCGGGTCAATACGCATGGGTTGTTTATTTTCTCGACACGGATCGCATTTGGGCGTTTGGAATCCCGTCCGCGCTCATCGTTGCAGGAACGACCAACCTCGAACAACATTGCTCAAAGTTTCGCATTCCTTTCCCTGTTCTGCTTCTCGGGGACAGTTCGTATTCCCTCTACCTCTCTCACACCTATGTGCAGCATGCAATTGTCATATGGATCACTCCAGGTGTTGCACCATTGGGAATCATTCCTCTGGTGCTCTGCACCGTAATGGTGAGTCTGTCGGTGCTCGTCGCAATCGTCTGCTATCAATGCTTCGAAAAGCCCGTAACGGCCATGCTCAAATGCAAATTTTCACGTTCTCTTTCCCCAACAGAGACTCGACCACAGCAGATTTCACAGCGTATCTAAAATCTCATGCGGGAAAACCCGATCAGGGTTTCCGAAGCCGCAGGTTCAGACTGAGCAGCTTGCAGCCGGTCGCTTCATCAACAGTGCTTTTACCTCCTGGCTCTGCGCAATCGCCTGCTGAAGGGTCTCACCGGAACAATGCAAGTGTCCCATCTTGCGCCCCTTGCGTGCGTGCTGTTTTCCGTAAAGGTGCAACTTCACCGACGGGAAGGCATTCAGCAGTGTTTGCCAATCCGGTGCAGCATCCTCTGACCAGAGATTGCCCATCAGGTTGAGCATCACCACCGGATGCTTGAGCGTCGTGTCACCCAAGGGCAGATTGCATACCGCTCGAACAGTTTGTTCAAACTGACTTGTAATGCACGCATCCATCGTGAAATGACCACTGTTGTGAGGACGGGGTGCGAGTTCATTGATGATGAGTTCATCTGCGTCAGTCACAAAAAATTCAACCCCCAGGGTTCCTTCCAGTTGCAGTATCTGAGCAATGCGCATCGCCAGTTCAGCAGCACGCTTTTGCACTGTATCCGGTAACCTTGCCGGAACCATCGTCCGGTCGAGGATGTGGTGACGATGCTCATTCTCCGCGACGGGGAAAACGCTGGTTTGCCCATCGGGCGTGCGGGATACCATGACCGAGCATTCCGCACGATGGGAGACCCATTGCTCAACGATTGCCAGAGGCACACCCAGTTCCGAAAAAATGTGGTGGGGGTCCTTCCCTGCATCTTCAATTTTGATCTGCCCTTTTCCGTCATAACCAAAATAGGCGGTCTTGAGCACAGAAGGAGTTCCCAATCGATCCAGTGCATCCCGAAGGGCTTCACCGCTGCGCACCACTTCAAACGGAACATGCGGCAGATCATGGTCCCTCAAAAAGGTCTTTTCCCGATAGCGATTTTGGCAGATTGACAACACATCTGAAGAGGGTCGCACCAACTTGCGGGACTCGACCCACCGCACCGACTCCACCGGAAGTCCCTCAAATTCGTAGGTAACCACATCACTCTGTTCAACCAGTCGCTGCAATGCCTCAGTATCCGTGTATGCAGCGCAGAGGTGTTCGTCGGCAACACCTGCCGCAGGACAATTCGGTTCCGGATCCAGAACCACAAAGCGATATCCGAGATTGCGCCCCGCAAGGATCAGCATTCGTCCCAATTGACCACCTCCGATCACGCCGATTACGGCTCCGGGTAACATTGCACTCATGCGGGCAACTCCTGATTTAAGACGGTTTGAGTCTGTGTCTTGCGATACGCTCGCAATGCTTCCCTCACCTTGGCATCTCCGAGGGAGAGAATCGCTGCAGCACTCAGCGCCGCATTTTTCGCCCCTGCAACACCGATCGCAAAGGTCGGCACCGGTACTCCTGCAGGCATTTGCACGATCGAAAGCAGTGAATCCAGGCCATTGAGGCTGCGTGACATCACTGGCACTCCAAGAACGGGCAACTGAGTGAGTGAGGCAAGCATGCCCGGCAAATGTGCCGCACCACCTGCGCCTGCAATGATCACTTGCAACCCCCGGGTTTCTGCACTCTTGGCATACTCAAAAAGACGCTCCGGGGTGCGGTGCGCACTGACGATCTGATGCTCGTGGGCAATGCCGAGTTCTTTCAGGATCTGCACCGCAGCGCTCAGGGTTTCCCAATCGCTTGCACTTCCCATCACGACCCCCACACGGGCACGGTCTGAATCTGTTTGGTTTTCCATGTTGATGTTTTCAAATTTGAGATTGCTATCTGTTGTCAGGTCTTCTCGCCAGTTACGAAGCGGATTCGAGGTGCGTTGACCAGCTGCCATCTCGATAGCGCAGCACCTTTCCCGAATCAGCGTCGATACGGAAAAGATAGAGCCACTGGCCGTCAACCAGTTCCCGCACTTTCTCATGCTTCTTTACAATGCGCTCGATCCAATCTCCCGGTGCTTCAATGAGTACATTCAGGCGCAGGGGTTCGTGCACCCATCTGGAACCGTCATGCACGGATTGTTTGGGCAACCCGATGCGCAAATCGCCGCTGTTTCCCTCCAACACGCCAATGGTTCCTCCAACCACGTTGTGGATGACTTTGTTGCCCGCGCCATAGTGGAGGGGATCCACCGTCGAGGCAAAATACTGCAGGTTAATCCAGTGAGCAACGATCATGGGAGCAGTCATGATTTGCTCCAACACCGACGCATCCGTGTCTTCCCATGCGCGATACTCGTGTAAAAAGCTCCGACCCTGCAGGTTCAGTGCACGGGTACGGGAACGAGGGGCAACCACCAGCGCAGCATTGCCAGCCAATCCCCATTCCGGTCGCACCTGTGACCAGTTCAACGCGTAGCATTCCAGCTTTTTCGCAAGGTCAGCATCGGATTCCGCATGCACGCCGAGTCGAGCGGCCCTCTCACGCCGTACCTTTGCTCCCGCCCCATCCAGCCACTGCTCAAGCTCACGGAGCAGTACACGGTCAAGCGGCTTCTCAAGATCCCGGGTAAAGAGTTCCACTCGATCCAGTGTTGTATCATGCAACGCCGCAAGAAATTGAGTGGTTTCCGGAATCCGAATACCACGGTCCCCAAGCGCCTTGCGAATCTGTCCATCATTGAGCATTGCGGCAAGCAATCGCGCATTCACTTCACCCCGCTGACCGCAACAGGCTCCACAATCGAGACTCGCCGCATGGGGATTATTCTCAGAGGAGCTTCCATGCCCCACCAGCAGCACCAGGGGAGCAAACTCCGTGGTCATGGCCATACCGCGCAGGGCCGAATGCACGAGTTCAACGCGTGTTTCAAGGGAAACCGCTCCCTCGGGTCCACGCAGGACAGGATCGATTTCAGTCACGCTGATGGAGCGGGAATTTCGTTTTTCGAGCAACCCATCTTTCAGGAGTTTCCATCCATACTGCATGCCGAGAGCTTCCACAAATCCGAAAATCCCCACCCCCGACTGGGAAAAATGCGACCACCGCTGGGCACCCCAGGCCTGCTCACGACGCGTGACACCACAACAACCCGTAGCGTCTCGTTCACCCACGATAAACTTGGGCGAAAGCAAGCCGGGAGCATGTGGCACCGCATGCTCTGTTCCGGCAGATTGATAGGCAATGGGAATTCCAAAAAAACCCGCAAACCCTCGGGTTTGCACCTTGCCTGCAGAGATCTGCTCCAAAGACCTGCGAATGGGTTCAGAACGCACATCAATGCAAAACACCGCATCGACTTGAACCATGTTCGGTGCAGCTGCGCTGCCCTCAGTCTCAATCGCTCGGACCCAGTCATCCTGGTATGAGTATTCCAGTGCCCGCTGCCATACCCAGTCCCATTCGAACTGACGGCGATTCCAGTCGATCTGCTTCGTTCCGCTCGCCATGCCCAGCTGCATACACGGGTCCAGATCCCCGTTCCCACATTTGGCATGTCGCCACAGCACCAAATCCCAGGCCAGTCGAATCGCCAACAACTGCCGCATTCCATTCGGCATGTTTGTGGCATCCGGATTCGCTTCCCACTGCAAATAGGCACAATAGGATGCCCAACCACTCACACTGAGAAGCAAAGCACTGGCGTAGTTTGGCCATGCTTCTTCGAGAAAGGGCAAGGTTTGCAGGGCCTCTTCGATCAACTCCCAATCCTGATGGGGCAATTTTGAAAACTCGGCACGCAACCCTTTTACCCCCATCAGCATCTCCACACCCCGATCCTGTGCGGCAGCATTTTGCCAGGCAGCATACATCGCCATGCCCTCTCCACTGGACCACTGTGCCTGGTGCTGGTCAAAATACCCCGCACAAAACCGACTGATGCGATTCACCACTTCGTCGTGCCAGGAGACCGAATGCGTCAGGTCACGCATCCGGTCGAGTTCATCGGTCACGAGGCGAATACTCTGCCAACTGCGCTTCTGTTTGAGGTGATCGCACAATGCAGAAACATCCGCCTGTACCTGTAGCTCCTGCGCTGCACGCTTCAACTGTGATTCCTGGATGCGACCCTCATCCCAAAGCTCCGCATAGTATTCCCTCGGCATGAGGGCCTGTGTTCCTTTCCAGAATGCCAGTTTTGCGGCACACTCCGACAGGGGTTCATGCGAGAGATTCCACCAGGGATTCACCGCGATATACCGATCCAGCGGCCACACCGGTGTGATGCAGCGGAAGGCGGCCAACAGACCAGCCTCCACCAGATCGGGTGAGCGTTTGACTGGCTCAATGGGAAGTGCAGGCGAGTTCATCATGCCTCCACGAGTTCGAGTTCTCCATGAACGCGCTGTTGCTGACACGCCGTGGTGGGAAGGGTTTGTGGAGGCCACCAACGAAAGGTCATGCGGGTGAACCATTCATCCAGATACAATCCAGCCGAGAACCATGCATACAACACACTCCACTTTTGAGAGTGCGGTGACAGTACGACCCAGCTCTGCAGTCCATATTGCAGCGCAAATCCGACGCCCAACATCAACAGGCTCCCTGAAAGCGGGGAATGATGGGGAACCTCAGTGCTGCTCAACGCAACAAATCCCGCATGCCACGCGAAGTACAGCGTCACCACCATCGGGATCTGCCACATGGCCCGAGTCAGCGCAGACCAACCTTGGGAGGCCCAGGCATCCCGGAGCAGGATGGATGTGCCCAGGGTCATGATCAACGCAGCCAATATAAAGTGAGGTTCGTTCCCAAGATCAATGCCCCACACTTGCATGCTTCCCCAAACCACACTTGCCACCACAAGAGGTGCAAGCATCGACGCCACTACCGAACGCCTTAGCTGCAGTGGACACCGCGCAGCCACCTGCACACGGGATACCGTTCGTCCCGACGACAGGAACGCATGCGCCTTGTAGAGCGAATGCGCCATCAGGTGCAACAGTGCCAGCGCATAGGCGCCCACTCCACATTCCAGCAGCATGAATCCCATCTGCGCACAGGTCGACCAGGCCAGCGAGAGTTTCACCGATGACTGGGTCATCATGATCATACCTGCAAGGATCGCAGTGACTGCACCCGTCAAAATCAAAAGGAGCTGCGCCCACTCCGAAGCGGCAATCAGAAATGAAAGTCGAAGCAGCAGAAATCCTCCCAGATTCACCACCCCCGCATGCAAGAGTGCCGAGACAGGTGTCGGAGCTTCCATCACCTGGATCAACCAACCGTGAAAGGGAAGCTGGGCACATTTGATAATGACCGCAAACACCACCGCCAAACTCGCCAATGTCAGTGCAACCGGTAACGCTCCTTGCAACTCATGCATGGACTGCGCGAGCACATCCAGACGAAAGGTGCCGGTTTGTCCATAGATCAGAAGCACGGCGATCAGAAAAGATCCGTCCGCGATGCGACTGAGCAGGAATTTCTTGTGCGCGGCCAAGACTGCCTGTGGGCGGTTCGGATAAAAATTCAACAGTCGATGCACCCACAAACTCGTCGAAAGCCACATGAAGCTGATGACCAGCAGGTGATTTGAGATCACCAGCAAGGAAACACTCGCCAACGTTGCGTGAAAGGATTGCTGGAAGCGGCGCTGTCCTGTATCTCCGGCAAGATACTGGCGGCTGAATTTCAGGATGATCACACCCAGAAAGTTGACCAGACCCAGCATCAACAGTCCGATGGCATCAAAACGAAGCCAGGTTCCCAACCCCAACAGTGTCCAGGAGGTATTCAACCAGGCTAGGTTCGCATCAAGCACACGTACCACCCCATACGTCAGCAGGGCGATTACCGCAACCCCCAGTCCGAGCTTGGAACTCAGGGCACCGAGGTTCCACGCTGCTAACTGCGGTACCTGCCGCACGAGCAGGCCAGCCACGACATGCAACAGCGCAGGCAACAAGAGCATACACAAAAGCGATGATGGAAGATCTGGAAGATTCATGAATAAAAAGTGATCGTTGGGAACTGAATCCCGAAAGCACCCCATTATAAGGCAAATTTTTAATTAAGTATAATATATTATATTGCTGTATTCATTCTCTTTTATTGAACTTAAATCATCATGATTCGGCTCAATTTTCATCACCTCTACTATTTCTGGATGGTTGCAAAACACGGAAAGCTGACTGACGCGGCAAAATCGCTGCGCCTGTCCCAATCCGCACTGTCCATGCAGATCAAGCAGCTTGAGCAACAGCTCGACCACGCGCTCTTCCTGCGTGTAGGACGCCAGCTCAAACTGACCGAGGTCGGTCGCATCACTTTCACCTACGCCGATGAGATTTTCCGCAAAAGTGAAGAACTTCAGGCGCTGCTCGCTGACGGGAAGCTGCCCGACCGACAAATCATCCGTATCGGCGGAGTCTCCACCCTGTCCCGAAATTTTCAGGAGGCATTTATCCGTCCGCTCATCGACCGTGAAGACGTCCACCTCATGTCCCATTCGGGTCCGCTTGACGATTTGCTCACGCGCCTTGGTGCCCATACTCTCGACATCGTCTTGTCCAACGTGGCCGTTCAGGGGGATGATGAACGCCCGTTGCGCTGCCACCGGGTTGCCCGGCAACCTGCAAGCATCGTAGGACGACCGC
The DNA here is from genome assembly GCA_040224245.1 of Puniceicoccaceae bacterium. NCBI lineage: Bacteria > Pseudomonadati > Verrucomicrobiota > Opitutia > Puniceicoccales > Puniceicoccaceae > Puniceicoccaceae bacterium. The sequence goes on from JBEGIR010000044.1 coordinate 59,046, forward strand.
GCAACTCAGCACTTCCATTCCGCTTCCCTGAGGATTTGCACAATACCCCGATTCTGCTGCCAGGAACCCACAGTGAAATTCGTGCCGGTTTTGATCTGATCTGCGATCAATATGACATTCGTCCCAAAATTGCTGCCGAAGTCGATGACATGGCGATGCTGCGTCTGCTCGCGCGCGACTCCCAGGCCTACGCGGTCCTTCCCCCGGTTGTAGTTCGCGACGAAATCGCCGAGGGGGCACTGGTGGAACACGCTCAACTGCCCGGTGTTTTTGAAAACTTCTACGCGATTCACATCAAGCGCAACTTTGGCTCCCCGCTCATTCGCGATCTGCTCAACCGAAGCTCCGAACAAATGCTTGCTCCCGCTTCTGATGACGCTTCTTTTCCATCCGGTTTTTCGGGGTGAACCCGGCTGTCCCGGGAACTGACTCTGTTGAAACCCACTGGGAACCGCATGCGCGATCCGTCAAAACCGAGGGCAAACAAACCGTTGACCCTTCTGCTGTCATGATTGAAAACATCAGAACACATCCAACATGATCTCCGCAGTAGAAGCCATTCAACGACTACGGGAGGGAAATCTTCGCTTTCATGCAGCTTCCCACCGTCATCCTTCCAAAGACCGCACCCGATTCGAACAGATGATTGAGAATCAGGAACCTTTTGCCGTCATCCTCGGTTGTTCCGATTCCAGAGTACCTGCCGAGATTGTTTTTGATCAGGGACTGGGAGACCTGTTTGTGATTCGCGTTGCAGGCAACATCGTCGCACCATCCCAGGTCGGCAGTGTCGAATTTGCGGTTGCAGAGTTTCAAACACGCCTGGTGATTGTTCTCGGTCACAGCCACTGTGGTGCGGTCAATGCCACTCTCAAAGAGCTGCATCGCCCCTCACCCGAACGCTCACCCAACCTGAAATCCATCGTCGACCGCATTCGGCCAGCCGTTGAACCCATTCTGGAATTTGAAGCAGGTCTCGACCCCGAACAACTCATGGCTGCTGCTGTTCGTGCCAATATTCGAGCAGCTGCCAATCAATTGCGACACGGTTCCAGCCTGATTGAAAATCTCATCGCAACCCAGGGTCTGGCGATTGTCGGCGCGGAATACTGTCTGAAGACCGGCAAAGTTGACTTCTTTGACGTGCCGGATGAACTGCAGTCGATACTGCAGTAACATCCGTTTACGCCCATTGAAGGTTCCTTAAAAATTCAGCTCTGCGCGCACCCAAACCACTCGACCCGGTTCACTCACCCGTGTGGTTTGCACGTAGCCAGCGACATTTCCTCCAGCACGACTGAGGTGCTCCGCATAATCCTTGTCGAAAAGATTGTCCACGCCCGCCGCAAGGGTAATCCCCGAACCCAGCCGATAACTTGCGTGCAGCGATGCCACAGCAAATCCATCTGACGGCCCGATATCCTGCCCGACGATGTTGCCCTGATTCACGGCAATGCGATTCTGCTCGTCCACCAGGCGCACCAATACCGCGCCTGAAACGCGTGCACCCCGGTAGCCGACTTCCAGCGTTCCCTCCAGCGGAGGTATCTGCGCCAGCGCATGACCGTCACTCTCATTTTCTCCACGAACCCAGGCCAGTGTTGCCGCAGAAAACAACCCATTTTCCCAGCGCAACCGCAGGCTGCTTTCAAGTCCGTGAGTCGAAGCTTCAATGTTGCGGGAAATCACAGCCATCCGGCTGTTCCCCATCATTCCGGGTTTTGCAAAACCACTTTCAATCAGAATGTAATCCTCATACGAAGCGGCAAAACCGGATACAGACAACGACCAGAAATCACGCTCCACAATCCACCCTACATCCACCTGAAGAATGTGTTCCGGGTCGGTTTCGAACGCGCTGAGACTGTCTCGCGATTCTTTGCTGAACAGTTCCCAGTAATCTGGAAATCGACTGACATAGCCGACGCCGGCATACCATTGCCCCCACCCCTCTGATAAGGAGTGCTCCAGGCGCAGAAACCCGGATGGCAGTGTTTCTGATCGATTAGCGCCAGACGTTGGATTGTCCCTCTCTCCAAGCATCATCACTGAAATCTTGTCCCGCTGATCCTCGGCAGAGAATCCATCCACACGTACACCCCATACCCAGCGCAGTCGCTCTGTCAGGAGCAAGCTCGACTCCGCATAGAGTCCCCACTGCTCAACGTTCGCATCATCGATTCGCGCTTTGCGCTCATAGGGCATCACCTCTTGGTCGCTCGAACTCCGAACCGAGTGTTCGTTGACCTGATAATCAAAGCCAAGGGTCATTCCCAGTCCCGAATTCCATTCGGCATCCATCTCGAACTTGCCACCATAGGTCAAGCGATCTGGATTCGACACCGTGGGCCGCAGCATCATCATGCTCGGCGTGAAGGTGCGCAGGGAGTAGTTGTCCATCACATGATCCACATAGTTGTAGTAGAGCCTCGCTTCCGCAGCACGAAGGATGCCCTCATCCCGCGAAAGCGCGTAGCGCAAGCCCATATTGTCACGGGCAAATTTGCTGCCATCCATCATGCGATCCGCGTAGGCGGCCTCTCCATCACTCGTGTTCGCAGTGAGTTCCAGAAATCCTCCATCGTGGAACAACCAGCCGACAGCAGCCCCGGCATTCCATCGCTCATAGGAGCTGTGAACGGATTCTCCAGTTCCGGTTTCATAATCATCCGAGCTTGCGCGGGAACCGACAACCCGCGCCGTCAAAGAGTCCTGCTTCCACTGAAAGGTTCCCCCCAGATCCAAGCGACCAAAACTACCTGCAGTTGCATAGGCATCTGCACTCCATCCCGGAGCCTCTCCTGCGCTGGGCAAATCCCTTTCAAAGCGAACGACTCCCGCCGTGTTGCCAGGTCCAAAGCGCACGGTCTGTGGTCCTTTGGTGATGACAACACGATCAAACGAACTGGGAAACACATAGGCCGTGGGTGGGTCCATGCGCTGACCGCATCCTCCCAGGATCGATTCTCCATCCACGCTGATCGAAAGGCGTGAACCCGCCGCACCCCGCAGCACCGGATCCCCATCGATGCCGCCTTTGCGAATGACCGCAAATCCCGGCACATGTTTGAGGATGTCAGCTCCATCCTGCGCAGGTATCGGTTGGATGGCTGCCCTCATATCGAGTTCCACAACCAGTGGCATTTGCTCACTGGCTGAAGTGACAACCACCGGTCGAAGATCGATGATTTCCGAATGCTCAGATGAGGTCACATCCGCATACAAACCGCAAGGAACAATCAGGAGTAATCTTTTGACGACATGAAAGGATTTCAACATGGCATCACCCTACCAGAATGATGGCAGGCTGCCCATGTGGCAAATTGTCGCAGCCCGTCTCCAAATCCGAGCCATGACCCAAGCAATATTCAGGACTCCGGAGTATCCGATTTTCGTGAAGTCCACGGTGACCATTTTGCGAGCTTGCGCTGCAGTGAACGTCGATGCAGTCCAAGTGAACGCGCCGTCGCACTCAAATTACCATCGTGCTCTCGCATCACACGCTGAATGTGTTCCCACTCCATCTGCTCAAGCGTGATGGGGTGCTCTGGAATGGCCGCAGGATTCCAATCTTTCCGACAGCCCAACAAGGCGTTGGTGATCTGATCCGCATCGACCGGTTTGGTCAAATAATCCACTGCTCCGAGCCGCACGGCTTCGACTGCATTGGCGATGCTTCCATACGCCGTGAGTACCACGACACGCACATTCGCCGCCATTGCGCAGAGTTCTGACACCAAAACCATGCCCGACTCACCCGGCATGTGCAGGTCTACCAGCGCAAATTCCGGAATGGACTGCATGCGAAGCAGCTCCCGTGCTTCGGCGACAGAACCTGCAACTCTCGCAACAAAGCCGCGGCGTTCAAGAGCTGTGGCCAATCGATTGCGGAATAGCGTTTCGTCATCCACAATCAAGACGCTTCCAGTCCCTGTGATGTGGGTTGTGTTCACGAGGCCATTCCCTCTCCCATGGGAAAACTCAGCTTTACCACAAAACCCTGCCCGGTAGTGGAATCATTTGAAAATTCCAGGGAACCTCTCCATTGTTCGGCAAAGACGCGGGCAAGGAACAAGCCCAGTCCCATTCCATGCTGCGGTCCTTTGGTGGTAAAAAACGGCTCCCCCATATTTGCAAGGATCTCAGGTTCAACCCCCGGACCCTGATCCCACACTTCAAAACACAGCATTCCCTTCCATTCCCGCACCCTCAACAGCACTTCAGCCCCCGAACGATCCGCATCACAAGCATTTTCAAGCAGAGCCTGCAACACACTGCGGAGCGGACCCACCGGAATCCGCAGTTGGAAGTGAGCAAGTTCAGGTTCCAGCTCCAATCTGCCGCGACCCTGGGTCCAATCCGCCAATTGAGGTTCCAGTTCCACACTCCATTCTTTCAGCAACACAGGATGCACCTGAGTCTCATGCTGCAGGTTTTCGATGTTCAGCCGATCAATGATCGCGCGACACCGCTCCACCTCCGAACGAATGATTCTCAAATCTTCATCCTGATCGTTTTGGGACAACTCCGAATGCACCGATTCCATCTCCTTGCTCACCAGTGCTATCGTGCTCAGTGGAGTCGCAAGCTCATGTGCGACACCGGCGGCCAGGGTTGCCAAGGATCGAAAGCGCTGTTGCACCGCCAGATCAGACTGAGCGCGATAGAGCATCGCATGGCTACGGTTCAACTCCCATTGAATCTTGCCCACAAACACCGAAATAAACAGGGCTGTGAGCCCAAGCGAAACAACCATTCCCTGAAAATGAAGATCCTGAGAAATGCCCGCACTCAACAATGCACTACTGCTTTCACAACAGCTTTCCGCCGTCAAATAGAGCCATACAAACCCACACACTGACATGGCCGACAGTGCAAGTGCATAGCGCAATGGCAGCAGCACCGCCGCAAGTGTTACGTGCAATAAGTAAAACGAGGTGAAGGGGTTGTGTGCCCCACCCGACCAGTTCAGCATGGCCGTTAAAATGAGGGAATCCAAAACCAAAACCGACAACACGACCCATCGGGTATGGATCGCGATGGACTCCATCTTCCAATGGATGAATAGATTGGATAACACGGCAAAACCGATACACCCACCAATACCCCACGCATTGAACTCAATCTGCAGAAAGTGATGCGCGAGCAGTGCGGTCAGGATTTGCCCTATCGAGCCAATCCACCGGGCAAAGAGTAGCCAACGCAGTTTGTGAACCGTAGCGAGATATTCGGGGTCCGTTTTTTGGCTGAATCCTGCATGCATCACGCGCACTTTGAAGCATCACACAGCACTCAGCAATCTTTTGCTTTGCACAGGAAACGTTGCAAGCAACTCCTCTCATCGCCACGCACCTTCATGCACTCAAGCTTGGTTCAAACCGATTCACTCACCCACAATTTCAGAGTTTTGCCGATCAACCCAGTCAGAACTCCGTGAGCAGGGTCAGGCGAACCGTACGGGGCAGCCCGACCGACAGCAGCCCGTCACTTGCAATACCAGTCTGAATCTCCCGATCCAGAACGTTCTGGATCTGAAGAGACAGGCGCCAGTCATCGTTAAGTCGGTAACGCACCCCAATGTCCAGTTGCTGCATGGCGTCCAGTTTTCCCACTTCTGCCAGGGATTCGTAGCGCGACGACGATGCTCGCCAGGTGAGTGTAGCACTCCAATCCACACGAGCTTCCCAGGTCAGACTCGCCGCAAATGAGTGCGATGGATTTTGCGCAAAGGCACTGCCCACCAACTCAGCAAAGGCCGAACGCAGGATTTGAGTGTCACTCCACAAATAGGAGAGTGAACTTTTCCAGCTCGATCCGAACTCCTGTTCCCACTCAAGCTGCAGGCCCTGGGACCGGGAACGTTCAATCGATTCACGGCGACTGAAACTGCCTCCAGGGGGAATAAAGCCGTACTCCGGGTGCGCTCCGGACTCGCGCGTCAGCACGACATTGGCGATCATGGAATGCAGGGAATAACGGTAAAACTGCAGCTGCAAGTGTGTGCTGGGGCGAGGCTCCCAATGCCAACCCACCTCCCAGCCCCGAAACCGCTCCGGCTCCAGTTGCGCATTGGATTCAGTGATATCGTTGCGCACTCGAAACGGTCGATACAACTCATTCAGGGTGGGAATGCGGTAGCCCTGAAACAGTCGCACGTGCAACCATTGCTGCTCCGACATGCGATAGTGCAGACTGCCCGATCCGTTCCAGTGCTCAAAGGTGCGATCCGGGTAGTCCTGCTGCACCAGAGCTTCACCTGTCGGATGCACAAACTCGTCTCGAAATCCATCTGCAAGCTCGTGCCAGTCCATTCGCAGCTGAAGGTTCCAGCTCAGTCGTTCCCCCAGGGATTCTTCATAATCCGCAAACAGGGAAAGTGTCTCCTGACTACCTCCAGCACGCCGCAAGCGGGTAAATGCATCACCCAGGTTGCGGAAGTATTCATTGACCTCGCCATCGATCCAGCGGCCCTCCGCTCCGACTTGAAGTGAGCGACTGGGGCTGGAGTGCAATTGCCAGAGCGCATTCCAGCCCAGCGACCGGGCTGGTACATCAAACTGGTGCAACGCAGGGATCTCGCTGTTGCGGTCCGCAGCAACCGAGCTGAATACGTTGTCAAATGCAAGATCCTGCAGATACCCCCGCACCTGCAGCCATTGGTCTTGTGCAAATGCACGATGCAACACCGCTCCCACTAGCCAGCTTTCGGTATGATTGCGATTGAGTGGCGTTCCGTTTCGCCGTGTTTCTTCATGAAAATCCACACTGAGTGCTGCTTTCCAATCGGAAGCGGCACGCCACTCAACCCGTGTCCGGTACGAATTGGCGCTTACCCCCGCCCGTTGATCCACCGCCCCACGATCCCGCGAACGCAGCGTGTAGAATCCTTGATTCTCGTAGTGCTGAAGACCTGCAGAAACGGCGAACGCATCAGTTGCTCTCCATGGCAAAAAAAGGGAAATCCGATGCGCATCGGGGTTTCCAGCCTCAAGCTCGAGCGAAGCAACAGAATCGAATGCGGACTTGGAACGAAGCAGCACAGCCCCGCCAGCACTGAAATTCCCCCAGTGGCTTGCCGTCCCCGCATGGTTCATGCGAACTTCCTGCAATGCGTTCATTTGAAAGCGCGCCCAATGAATCCAACCGCCAAAGTCGTCGTTCACCGGAATCCCGTCCAGTAACAACAGGGCGCGGGAGGTTGCGTTGGTGCCAACCGGGCGCAATTGCATGCCCTGCGAGGTGGGGTGCGCAATCGCACCGCCCAGGTTTCGCCAGGTTGCAAAATCCACGCGGGAGCGCAGCAAATCGTCCAGTAAGGCAGGAGTTTGTTCTTCGATTTGGTTCGCGGAAAAAAGGGTGCCGTCAAAGTCGCTGTGAACCTGCGCAGCATTTCCGTGTTCGCCCGACACGATAACGGCGGGCAGGTCAAGAATCGATTGGGCCGAAAGCAATCCCGACAGACACGCCAACAGACACAATGCCGCACTGAGCTTCAGATGGTGGAGAGCTGACATCGCGTGAGTCATGCCTGTGCAGCGAATGAATGAAAACATCATGGGGTCAGATCCATAGTCGGATTTGAATTTGATTCAATGGTAGTTGCTGGATTTTACACGAGCTGGAAGCTCCCGCTACAATCTGTTTCAGAACGCGAGCTGGAAGCTCCCGCTACGCTTTCCATCATATCGAGCTGATCTCACTACGGCTTGCGACGAACCTCATGCTTCGACTTCCAACTCCGTCGTCTGGATAATGCATTATAAAAGGAAACTTGCCTGAATGCCACCCCTTGCACATGGCTTGTATGGGCATGGCACGGATCACACCACCCTCTGTGCACTTCTTTTCCAACATTCCCTGCATGCATCATCTGAAACAGTGCATTGTAATCGGTATCGAATCCGGTTCTGAACCGTTTCTACGGGTTCACCTCTTCTCCAAATCCGATGGCTGCGAGATGGTGCTCAAACGGAAAAGCAACAAACGAACCGGTGTGCAGCATCTCGACCTGTTTCAAAGTGTTGAGGTCGTGATCGAGCAGAAGCAGGAAGGTTCCGTCGGATTCCTCAAAGAAACCCACCTGATGCACGAGCGCTCCCACATCGGCAAACACTACGCAGCTTTTGAATGCGCTTCCCGTTTCTGCCGTGCCGTGCATCTCAATGCCCGGCACATGGGCAACCCCGAAAGCATTTTTTCCCTGCTGCAAACCGCACTCGATGCATGGAACACGAAGTCCAATGCCCACGCCACCCTGCTCAAGGCACTCTACCGTCTCGCTTCAGAAGAGGGGTTTCCCGTGCGCCAACGCTGGATGGCAAACCTTCGCCCTGCAGACCGGGAAGCGCTTCAGCGCATCCTGACTCAACCACTGGAGCAGCTGGACGACCTCAACCTTGCCGCAAAAGTGCTCGCCGAACTTCTGGTGCATTGGTTAACTCACCACCAGGATTTTTTATTCTAGCTCCATCCGAGCCATTCCACCATGAACGAATTCACACCGATTCAGCCGCAGCCTTCCGGTTCCGAAGGGACACTTCGCAAGTCCCAACACCTCCTGGCGACCAAAAAAAAGCCCATTTTTCCGGTGAAGGGTGAACTGCGCGACTACTTGACGGAATTCAACCGCGAACTCGAGCTTCCCATCACCTACAAGCAACTGCTGCGCTTCCGCAACTCGGTACCCTGCTACAACCTCGATGGCGAAGACACGCTGTGGGAAACCGTCGGTTATGAAATTCATGAGATGGAGGAGATCAATGAAGGACTCCGTCGCATCTACGCCCTGCTCAAAACGGACGGGCAGATGGACATCGTGCAGCACCTCTATGTGGATCGCATCGACTTCTGCACATTCGGAAATTCCAACCCCTTCCGCATCCGCATCGTCAACTCCCAAAACGACAATGCCGACTACTTTTACGTCAAAAGCGCTGATGCATCGCGCGTCTATGGACTCGAGCTGGAGCACCTGCTCTCACCCAACCGCATGCACTACCTCACCCATGGCACGACCCTGGTCGAAGAGCACGTGGTCGGCATTCCCGGCGATATTTTTATCGCCAACTGGCTGCAGCGTTCCGAGATCAATCCCGTGCGCATGGCCAAAGAGTTGATCAAATTCAACGAGCGCTGTTTCATCCGCTTGCTCGGCGACATGCGTTCCTACAATTTTGTCGTGGACATCACTCCTGATATTGAGGGGTTCCAGATCCGCATCCGCTGCATGGATTTTGATCAGCAGTCCTACAGTGGACGGAAAAATTTCTATTTTCCTCAGTATTTTAAGGAAAACCAGGCACTTGCGCTCTACTGCCTCAAACACCTGACAACCGAGTCGATCTACCAGTATCAGCTCGAGGAACACGCTTTGATGGTGCGGCGCATCCACCTCTCCCGCCATCGGCTCGTTCGCCTCATTCACGCCATGGAAAACGACACCGTTTCCACGCGGGAAAAGGTCGTGCAGCTGCGTACGGCTCTGGCTGAACACCACGGATACGACGAGTTTCTCCAGTGCGAAAACATGGGCCAGATCCTGCACACCAGTCTGCGCGTCATGACAGAACGCACACCCAAACCCGGCGATTGGGCCAACGATCCCAAGAGTCTGCTCTAAACGACTCTCCTGAACTTACGACCTTCTCAACCCGTAGGGCCTCCGCTTGCCGGAGGCCGCCCCAACGTTCGAAACCCCATAAACTCGCACATCCCACGCAAACGCTCGGAATTTTCACAAATTCCGCTACGAAGCAACAGTTGCGGACGCCTTCCGTAGGGCCTCCGCTTGCCGGAGGCCGCCCCAACGTTCAAAACCTCAAAAACCCGCACTTCCCGCGCAAACGCTCGGAATTTTCACAAATTCCGCTATCGAAGCAACAGTTGCGGACGCCTTCCGTAGGGCCTCCGCTCGCCGGAGGCCGCCCCAACGTTCGAAACCCCATAAACTCGCACTTCCCACGCAAATGCTCGGAATTTTCACAAATTCCCCTATCGAAGCAACAGCTGCGCACACCTCACCCGTAGGGCCTCCGCTTGTCGGAGGCCGCCCCAACGTTCGAAAAACCAGAGACTTACAAGACTGGTGCGGCCTGCGATGAACGCAGGCCCTACGTCCCAACTCGATTCCCGTTTTTAAGTTCGCCGATTCCTCCGAATTGAACACAACGGAAGAAGCCACCGCTTCATGCAAATCGACTACACAAAACGCCTCCTGCGCATCGGCATTCGCAACTTCGTCTCCTTCGCGCAGAGCAGTTATCCGGCGACGCCACTGCAAAACCTCGGAAACTGGCGCACCGCGCTGGGACAACAGTGGCATCAGCAGCTCTGGCAGGAAACTGCCCGGCAATATGGCGAACAGGCACGCGCTGAGGTGAGTCTCGAAGGGCAAATCATGCATGCCGGATGGACTTTTCAACTGTCTGGGCGCATCGATCAGCTCATTCAGGAGTCCGACCATTTGTTACTGCGCGAAATCAAAACCACCCAGCACCTGCTTCCCATCCCTCTCGAAACCTTGCGCGAACGCTATTCCGATTACCTCGAACAACTTGCATGCTACGAGTTGCTACTGCCCGAATGCATGCCAGCGCCAACCCTTCCCATCGAAGCCGAGTTGCTGCTGCTGCACATCGACACAGGGATTCGACAGTCTGTTCAACTGCCCGAACCACCCGAATTGATACTCAAACTCCGACTCGACACCTGGGTGGATTTTCTTGAGGGTCAGCGTCTGGCGGACGAACGCATCCGCCACCTGATCGTGCCGCAGGCGTTTGCTCAGTTTCGCGATGATCAAATACCGATCCGTGAACAATTGTTCGCTTGCCTATCTTCCAACTCTACCCCAACAGCACCCGCAGCCAAGCGTCGCATCACACTCGAAGCCGCTACCGGATTTGGCAAAACCAGCATCGCGATCGAGTGGGCGTTGCAGGCACTGCAACAGCAACAGGTCAACCGTGTGATTTACCTGACGGGAAAAAATACCGGACAACAACAGGTGGTTCAGGAACTGAATCGTTTCCAATCCGACAGTCCGGGTCTTCGGTTTTTTCAACTGCGAAACCAGGTGGAACACCACCGCATCTGTCCACACCCGGTTTGTCCCTGTCAGAATCGCACAACTGACGAACATCCCGCTTTGCTCAGTTACCTGCCCTTCCCAAGAGTGGAAGAACTGCTGCGTGGAGGGTCCCCCGACATGGAATCCATCGGACTCTGTGCGAGCAGTTATCAGATATGTCCGCGCCTGGTCTCCCAAAGTGCCCTGGCACAGAGCGAATTCTGGATCGCAGACTACAACTATCTCTTCGCCCCCAGCGCACGCAATCTGCTGGAGAGTCTCCCCGGATTTGATCCCACTCGCACGCTGCTCATCATTGACGAAGCGCACAATCTGCACGAGCGAACCTGTGCCAATTTTTCAGTGCAGATTTCCAGTTATCGCTGCCAACAAATCGCAACCGCGTTGAACGATCTTCGTTCGCCGCGATCTTTTCCAGCTGCCCTCAACGCACTCGCCCGCTTCGTGGATGGTTTGAGCGATGATCAAACTCTCGATACCACCCAGCGCTACCATTTGCTCGACCTACTCGAATCCGTGCACCGTCACCTGTGCGACCACGGCCGCTGGGTTGCAAACCTGCCTGAGCTGCTGTGGGAACCGATTTGGCAGCTCGAACTGGCCTGGCAATCCCTCCACAACGAGCAACTCGAACTGCTTCCCTGGTCATCGCGTCACGGTTCCCTCAATCTCAGCTGCATCAATGCCTCCGCAATTTTACGATCAACGCTCGAAACGGTTCCCGTCATACTGTTCATGACAGCCACCTTTCCACCCATGCAGGTCTTTGCCCAGGAACTCGGATGGCAGGAACAGGATTTGCATCGTCTTCACGCTGCAAGTGAATGGCGCAATGCGTGTTATCAGGTGGCAATTGATACCCGTGTGAACACCTCCTACCGCAAGCGGGAAGGTCACTACCACTGCACCGCGCAAACTCTCGAACAGTATGCCCGCTCGTCGCTCGGTCCTGTGATCTGCTTCTTTCCTTCCTACCGCTACGCTGAGGCCATTGCCCGCTACCTGGAAGTCATCGCTCCCGAACTGCGTGTCTTTGCGCTGGAACCCGGACTTTCCGGAGACGATTTGTTCGAACACATCGACCGTGCCCTCCCACAACATGACATCCTCTGTCTGCCACTTGGCAGCAGCCTGAGCGAGGGCATTGACCTGCTCGGAGGGCGCGTGGAGAATGTGATGGTCGTCTCACCCGCTCTGCCGGAATTCAACCCGGTACAGGAGGCCCGTGCAAACGCCAACACAGACGCAAGGCAGGGATTTCGCAACGCCTACCAGATTCCCGGCATGACCAAGGTCAATCAGGCACTGGGTAGGCTTGTACGTTCTCCCGAACACCGGGCGCGCGTGCTGCTGCACTGCGAGCGCTTTGCACAAGCCGACTTCCGCACACTGCTCGCCCGGGAGTATCAGTAAGCTACCGTGCTGCGCAACGACCGGGATCTGCAGCACTGGCTTGTGAGGGAGTGGTAGCGCGTTGATAGTCGAAATTTTCACAAATTCCGCTACGAAGCAACAGTTGCGGACGCCTTCCGTAGGGCCTCCGCTCGCCGGAGGCCGCCTCAACGTTCGAAACCGCATAAACTCGCACTTCCCGCGCGAACGCTCGAAATTTTCACAAATTCCGCTCCAAAGAAGAGTGGGAATGTTGATCTGATGATGTTGGAACTCAGCCGAAGGCTTCCAGGAGATCAAAAAAACCCCGCTCGGGTGAGCGGGGTTTATGGAATCAACTGGCAAAACTTAGCAATGCCAAAATCAATTCGTCGATCAGAATTCGAAGGTCGCGCTGAGAATGAACTGGCGCGGATCGATGATACGGAAGGCATTGGGTGAACCATCATAGTTCACACCAACCACACGCAGCTCACCGCTTTCCAGAGCGTTCACAATATTCAGCTGGAGCTTCATGCCCACCTTGTCATTCCAGATCCTCGTGCGGTAACCCAACCACAGGTCGGTATAGGTGTTGGCACTGTCATAGATCGGACGATTCACGTCAGAAAGCACCAGATCATCGGAACCACTGCCCGGATTCGGACGTCCATAGTAACCAATGACAGCTTCGTCTTCCCAGCGAACAGCACCCCCCACATTGAATCCAGCGAGCTTGCCTTCTTCAAACGCGTAGTTGGTGATGATGTTGAAGCGATTCTTGCGCTGTCCTGGAGCCACCTGACCTTCAAGATCGCTGGCAATCGCGTACTGCGGAGTCACCACACTGTCGTAGTAGAGCTGCGCATTGTAGTTGCCCCATGGATCATCCAAACGAGCTTCCGGACGATATCCATAACTGGTCCAGAAAGTATCGAGGTTCACCTCACGACCACTGAACATGGTGTAAGAAGTGAAATTCTGATACTGCGGCAGCAGGTAGTCACTGGCACGTGCATTGTTCCAAACAGGTGAACGGTGTGCATACCACGCATCGAATTCCTTCAATACGTTGCTGTACTTGGTTTCCTGCTGACTTGCAGTCACCTTGATCGTCCAGTTGCGAATCGGGTTGTAGCTGACCGAGAGTTCTACCCCCTCAGCTTCAGCCGAACGCGTTGCGTAGATTTGACCAGGAAGGTTGTCATAGTAGTCATGATCCTGACCCCAGATTTCGGAGATAGCAGACTCAAGCGCTGCTTCTTCTTCCGGTGCAACCACGTCCCAATCTTGCGTTGTCGGATCGCGACCCATGTTGATGAGGGCGATCGTGCGTGCCCAGTTGCGGAACAACGTGGTGTCCACATTGCCCACCAGACGGCTGATCGAGGTTCCCGGATTGGTGCGTTCATTTTCGTTTGTAGCCTTGAAGAAGGTCAAACGGGCATAGAGCTTGCCATCCAGCATGGTCACCTGCACACCGTAGTCCTCGCCCTCACCAGTCGGCTTGGGCAGCGGCTTTCCAAATCCATCCACCTGCGCTGCAGTTGGAGGATTGAAGTTGTCGGATTTGTTGTAGAAGAATCCGAGGCCCTGAAGGAACTGCGCAAATCCATCGCCGTTAGCAGCGTTGTTTTCGATCGAGTTCCAGTTGCGGAAGGGATAAAGAACTGCACCCGCTGTGCGCGTGGTTCCTTCGAGTTCATCCCATACATTCCAACGGTTGAACAATACGTCCTTCTGGAAACGGCCATCCACCCATTTTTCCTGGTTAGTCATGCCCGGGGTAACGCTTCCGTCCGGGTGCGTGATGGCACCAGCGGTGGTTGCACGAGCACGGTATTTATCCTTACTCACCCCAAGTGTTGTGATCAGGCGCTCATTCCAGAGATAACTGGTAAGACCTGCCTTGACCGTGTCGATACGACGCTCGTTGCGGGATGTCGTTGCTTCATGCAGATTGTACTCCTGCGTCATGCTGATGTCTTCCCACTGGTTGGTGCCGTAGTTGTAGGTCGTGATGTTTCCGGTGTAGCGGTCATAGTTCCACTCACCCGAACCCCGTGTGACCTTGCCATTCGGATCTCCGGGATTTGCCAGATAGTAGGCACGACGGATTCCCGTGTTCTGGTAGTTCCAGCCCGTCGGGTTGCCGTTCGCATCGTTGTTGGGATTCTTCAGAAAACGAATGGTTCCATTGGCGACTTCATCTCCGGCAACAAAGTTCCAGCGACGACGCTCGAACTGATGCATGGAGTCAAAGCGGGATGCCATGCCTACAAGCTGATGGCGTCCAAGCCAACCCATCCAGCCATCCTTGTCAGTGAAGTCAGGCGTGAAGGCGACCATGAAACGATAGTGGTCGTTGGTCGTCTTGTTGAAGAACTGGTCGGGGTCGAAGTCTTCCACATACGGAGTTCCCAGGTAGGGATTCATGCGACCGTCCGGCAGGCGAACGTTGGTGTCCACAAACAGCGTCGTCACGTTGAGCTGAGCCACCGTGTAGTTTGTGGTCGATTCGTAGTCCTGATGGAAATAACCCGCATTGATATTCAACAGCTCAGGAAGAATTTCCTGGTCGAATTCGAAGTTGTAGGTGAGTGCTTCATCCTTACCAAAGTTCATCTGGTTGACGTTCACCTTTTCCCAGTTGTAGATCGACTTGTCGGTCACGCCCGGGTAGCGGTAGCTGCCCACTCCTGCAGGTGCACTCCAAAGACTGGAAGCCGTGTAGCGCTGATTGTAAACCTGATCCGATGCTGCATTTGCATAAATGTCAGCCGTAGTCGGGAACAGAGGAGCATTTGCCGCCGGGTTTTCTGCAGTACCGTATGTCGTGCGGTACTGGCCTGCAAAACCGGTGAACCAGTTCTGAGTGCGACCGTCCTGAATCTGCATGGTCGGGCGACCATTGTTTGCAAATACAATTCCGGGAACATAGCGGCTGGATGATGTGTTGGTCAGCGCGCCTTCACCGAAGATGGTATAACCTGCATACTGAGTCTGGTCTCCATTCCACAGCGACGCATCATATCCTGGTTGCGCCATGATCCAGTCGCGCACGCGATCTGCCTGCATCGAATCGGCGCTCATCACATAGGGTCCGAGATTCTGACCTGTGGACAGCAGCGATACTTCGAGTGTCGTGGGATCGTAAACCGGCATGCCTGCGTTGCGCCACTCTGTGACACCGTCGCGCGGGGTCAGGTTGTTCGGACGACGGTTGTCGTTGTCGTACTTTTCAATATTGAAACGCAGACGGGTCGACTTGGTCGGCTGGAAAGTGATGGCACCATAAGCACGAGTCGTTTCATCATAGGATGGTTTGCGCTCAAACTGTTTGTCATCATAGAGAAACGCACCATAGATGGCCACCTTCTCATGCACGGGTTTGTTGAACGAAATGCTCGCACGGTTCGAACCACGGTCATCGAAACGCAACCCAAGTGTCGCAGATTCTTTTCCGAGGAACGCACTCGCTGTGCTCACGTTCACGATACCCGCAGGACTTCCCAGACCAAAGATCATGGAGTTCGGACCGCGGTTGATTTCCAGCGACTGAACGTTGTAGGAGTCAAACGGAAGTCCACCAACGGACAGGTAATAGTTAATCGTGCGGTCTGGAGTTCCGATACCACGAATACGGTTTGCGGTCACCGTGGTCTGCGGAGAACCCGAACCACCGTGCGTGAAACCTGCAATGGTATCGACCACACCGTCATTGCGCAGGGACTGAACCGAAGGAGTGTAGGTTGCCGAACCTTCCGTATTCAGCTCATAGCGAAACACGTCGTTGAGGTCAGTCGATGCCGTATCGTCCAGCTGCTGCCGCGATACCACCGTAATGGATGCAGCAAGGTCGCTGAGCTTGGTGTTGAGTCGGCTACCTGCGGTTGTGTTTTCGGTGTAATACCCGATGTCATTTTCCGATGCAGATATCTCGAAGGGTGAGAGCACATAGATGTTCTCATCCTCCAACTCATCCGTCTGCGCCATTGCGACAGTAGGCACCGCAACGGAAACGAACGAAGATAGCAGCAAATTGCGCCACGTCGTCCGTCGTTTTTGGAGTATGCTTTGTTGATATGTCATATTGAACTGTAGTTAAATCGGACTTCCCCAAACGAGGATTTCCAATGTTACGACATACCCCACCGTCTCACGATGATCGCACGAAAGCTGGGGTAAGTCAGTTTTGGGTAGATTAGGGTAGATGCAGTATAGCGATTGCTCGGGATCCTTTCCTATCCCTGAATCTGCAAATAATGAACTCCCAAAGCTTCAAGCTCTCAACTTCTGTAGAATCAGACAGTAAGAAGAACGCATGCGCAACCACGATTGTCCCGTTTTCCCGCCTCGCTGCACCATTTGCGATGCAATGGCTTTCCGACTTCCTCCCAAAACATCAGGGTGCTTCCGCTGGTAGTTCAGGAATCAGCTCCTCAGGTTTTTCGTCGGTCCCCACGTCGTATTGCTTGCGCGCTTTGCATTCAAACAGTTCTGCCAGAACCGATGCCTGCACGCTCAGCCTGGGCTGGAAGTGTGCTCCGCTCATGTAATGAATCAGACTGCGGTACAACTGTGCCGCCACAGGCCGACTGGGATCTTCCGCATCCAGCTTCGCCGTGCAGACCATCACACGGCTCTTCCCGATCCGGAACTCGAACAACAGCCCCAGTTTTCGGTTGATGAACCAGGTGTCGATCGGCTGCACGATGGGTTGCAGCTCCTTTGGGAAAAACTCGAGGTTGGCGACTGGCTGATCCTGCACCAACTCCCACCACTGGTAGTCGCTGTGGTCCTCCGTCGGAAACCCATCAAAGACAGGATGGGTAGGGTCGATGTGCAACCCCAGGGTGTGCGGCGGTGCCATCTGAAACCACGAGGTATTCCAAAATGCAGGGCGAAAATACTGGGCAACCTCCCGACCATTCTGGATCGCATCGGCTGCAAGCACCAATACATCCTTTCCCTCATCCAACGCATGCTGCAGAGCGATATCCCAGGTGTGGGCGATGTGGATCGTATCCGGAATATTGAGGGCATTCGGACGCGGAAATACCCACAGCGGCCATTCATTCGAAATGTCTGCCACCCGAACCCGAAACATCCATTTCCGCGCACTTGAGATTTGAGTCAGCGTGTGACTGACCCTTCCCAAAAAACTCACACTCCCGCATGGAATTTCCGGGCAGATGAACGATCCCGCTTCAATTCGCTGATCCCCGTCAGTACCACACTCGACCAATTCCCACTCGAGCAACGCAAGGGTCAAGTCCGCATCTGAGAAATTTGCAACTTCAATCTCCCACCACAGTGTCTCACCTTCACACCCCACAAAACCAGGGGTGCGCGCCAAAATCGTGACAGGACCCAGCCACCTTCGCACTGCCCCGGTGTCCACATAGGGTTTGCGCTCGTAGAATGCGTTCAACCACCCCACCAACGCCGTACCCTGCCCGGGAAAATCGTTCGCCCCAAGCAATTGGATTCCCGCCAGTCCAGGCGTGCGCAGGGCAGCCTCCACCTCCGCGCGATAGCAGAGCAGCTGCAACTGCCCCGATGCCTGCAGAAAGCGGCGCGCAGTCGCAGCGTCAAACTGTTGGAGGAAGCACTCGCGGAACATTTCAAGATTTTTGGCCTTCAACAGGCCACTGTACTGCGCAATTTCCTCAAAATCCGGAAAGACACAAAACTGCCCCATTTCGTGTGAGACAAAGGGCTGCGCATGACCCGCAATCTGCTCTCGATAATCAAAGAGGCTGTGCGGTCGTTCAGCCTCGAACGGCAGTCCGCGCGGTTTGCTGTGCACGATGAAATCCGACTCTCTGACCATCGGCCACTTCGTGCCCACCGAAGCACCGGTATAGAGCTGTCGATCATCCCGCTCCCGAAAGTGCCGCACATACTCGGCCAGAAAAGAAACCTGCCGGGCACCAAAGGGTTCATTGCCCGAAGCAACCATGCACAGTGAAGCGTGGTTGCCATACTGTTCGAGCAGGCGCTCGGTTTCGCGATAGATGAACCCGTCGATGGGATCGCCCTGTCCGATGGATACGCCGTGATTGGGCCACGTCGGTGCTTCAACCTGCAGGTAAAAACCACATTGATCCGCTGCCGCAAATGCCGCCTCTGGAGGACACCAGGAATGAAAGCGAACGTGATTGAATCCCTGCTCTCCGAGGATTCGAAAATATCGCATCCACGCTTCCACGTCCATTGGTGGGTATCCTGTCTTCGGAAACACGCAGCAGTCCACATTCCCTCGCAGAAACAGCGCACGTGCATTCACCGCAAAACGTGTACCCCGCACTCCAAAGTCACGAAATCCATGTTGCTCACACCACACCACTTCCACACCACTGCTCGAACGGAACACGATGCTCACTTCATGCAGGATGGGGTGAAATTCATCCCACCGTTCAACGCCCTCAAGATCCAGTTCGAGTTCAAACCGATGATCCATCGCTTGCGTCGCCACACTGGCCTGCACCGAGCGCACCGCCGAAGTGGGCTTTCCCGCAGGTTGCAGTTTCACAGACAAACTGCCGCGAATCGCCTGCTCGCACGTCAGCAGGCCTCTCACACAGAGTCGGTTGCGCTGCCAGTCCGGTCTCAGCTGTACTGACTGAATCTCAACTGCATTCACAAACCGAAGCTGCATTTGTCCAATCACACCATTCCAGTTCCCCTGAGTGTGATCTGAAATGCTGTGGGCATCCTGTCCGGGATGAATCTCCCGAATCGCATTGTCCACACGAAGCGTCAATCGATGTCGACCAGGTGCTTTCAGCCCCGCATGCTCAACGTAATGTGGAACCGACAGGCTCTCCCCACTGCCAAGCAGCTCTCCATCGATCCAGAGCGATGTCTGCCAATGCGGTCGCTCCAGTTCGATCACAAAAGAGCGTCCAACACAGGACTCGGGTATCTCGACCTCCCGCTCATACCACGCTACACCTACATAGCGCCGAAGCGGAGTCAGCCAAAACGGAAAGTGCGGGGGCTTGGTGTTGCGATAGGATTCCAGCTCCGGTTCGTGAAACCATGATCTGTCGTAAATGCTTCCCGTCCACTGCGTTTCCAGATCCGGCACATCGCCAAGCCCCGCCTCCGCAACCGTCCCGGGCAGATCCGCACTCACATCCGTTTCAAGGGGAGCGGCATACCAGGCTTCCGTTTCACCGCAGTTCTGCGGATCGAGTTTCACTTTCCAAGGTCCTGACAGGTCGAATTTCATGTGGGGTATCAACACTAAATCCACCATGCCACCGTAAACTCTGCAACCCGCCAACTGCGAGTCGCAATGGACAGTCAGATCAGAGAAACAAGGATGGCAAACCAAGTGCTTTTTTCCACTTCTGCCTGTCGGAATTTTTCCAAATTCCGCTACAAAAATAATGCTCCGGCGCCATCCCGACGCAACGAGAGGAGAACGGCATCCATTTTTCAGCAAACTTCAATGTGTCGGAATTTTCCCAAATTCCGCTACAAAGATGATGTTCCGTCGCCATCCGATACAACCGGAGGAGAATGTCGGATTTCCAGCAAGACAGCAGCCTGAGGAAAGGCAAGCTCCCCTCAGGCATGATCAAAGCATGCTAAAACCGGTAGCGCAGCGTGGTGCCGATCTGTAGTGGATCCGCAAGGGCTTCGTAGCGCTGGTCACCCTCACCGTTGTCGAAGTAAAACACACGGCTGGCGTACTGCTTGTCCAGCAGGTTCTTGCCCCAGAGACTCCATTCCCAGTTCCCCAAACGATAACCAACAGTTGCATGCAGGAGCTGCATCGCATCCCGCTTTTCCGTGTGGCTATTCGATTCGTAGTAGGAGTCGCGTGCACTCCAGAACACGCTCCCAAATACCCCCGATTCCGCTTGGTAGGAAAGGTTCAGGTGGTATTGCCAGGAGGGTGCGTTGGCGAGCTTGCGCTCGGGCACCCATCCTCCCGGATCAGTATAGCCATCCCGCTCGGCGTCAAGCAGGCTGAGGCCTGCCACCAGATCCCAGTGGCGGGACAGTTTCCACTGCAGTTCTGCCTCCATTCCAAAGTGCCGGGCGTCCTCTCCGTTAACCGTCAGGTAACGGAAAAAACCTCCGGCACCCACAGAATCCCGCAGCTGCGCATCCTTGCGCAAGAGGTAGAATCCCGTCAGCTGGACCGACAGGCGTTCCTCCTGCAACCACGAGCGCAGTCCGAGTTCCACATTCCAAAGCTCTTCCGAATCATACACCAGTGGCAGCTCGGGTGTGGTAAAGGTCGCACTGTTGGCACCAGCAGCTTTGTATCCGCGCGCCAGACTCGCAAACAACAATGTACTGGCATCGAGGTTGTGCTCAAGGGTGAGTTTCCCACCGATCAGCGCACCGTCCTGCCTACTGCTGCCGGAAAAGACGTAATCCTGATAATAGCCTTGCTCCGCCGCCTGTGAGTCAAAATCCACATCATGCCACTCATGACGTAGCCCCAGAACCAATCGCGTGGCCTCCGTCCACTCCAAGCGCATTTGGCCAAACAGTGCAACCGTGTCGGTCGCATATGCCGAATTCACATCCACCTGGCCATAGTCCCATGGCCCCCCAGTGGGGTCTCCATCGCGGTAGAGCACGTCCGTGTCTTCATCCAGAGTTTGCACATAGACTCCGGCGGTCCAGCGCAGTGCCGAGCGCGCATCCCAATCGAGCCGAAGCTCCTGGGTCAGCACCTTGCGGTCCCTCCACGTGGCCAGAAATCCGGCATAGGAAGCATCGGTCCAGTCCGCATCGTAGCTGTAGAGCGAGTCACTCTGCATCCATGCGGATTTGCTGGTCACGGTCAGTCGATCACTGGCGTGAAACTGTCCCTTGAGACTCGCACCCCTCGATTCCTGTTCATCGCGTCCGGGTTCGTCCGACGCAGTCTCAAAGGCTCGATGGTCCATGGAGAACACGTCGTAGCCATTGTCCATGTCCGCCGCAAACAGTGTGGCATCCCACTGCCAGCGCTCTGTTGGTTTCCAGCGCAGTTTCAGGCGCGCCTGTCGCTCGTCCCGTTCATTGGTGTCGTCGCGGCCCGTCACCCGGTTGGTGTGGTATCCATCGTGTCGCAGCTTTTGCAGGGCAACGCGAAAGCTCAGAACTTCCGGCTGGGCCTCACTCAGCGGACCGCCCACCGCGACCGCACCACTCGCCAGCCCATCTGAGCCGACCGTCCCCTGGGCATATCCCGACCAAAAGGGTGTCGGGTCTTCGGAAACGATGCGGATCACCCCCCCGGCTGCATTGGCACCGAAGGCACCTGCCTGTGGACCCCGCAGCAGCTCCACCTGCCGCACGTCCAGCAGCGTACCGATGCTGCCAAGCCCAGTAAAATCGAGGTCATCCACCAGCAACGCAACCGCCGCATCGGGAGTTTCCCCTTCAAACTGGGAGTTTTCACCAATGCCGCGCACCTGAAAATAGCGGGCACGGGAACTGCCTCCGGTTGTAGTTAGGTTTGGCAGAGCGGTGGTCAGGTCCTCCAGGTGCTGGTAGGTCGGACTCACCAGTGTGGAAGCACCCACCACTGACACACTTGCAGTGGTCTGTTGCAGTTCGGACTGCCAGAGTTCACCCGTGACTACGGTCACGGGCAGGTCGATGATGGCATCGGATTCGACCGCACGCAGGGGTGCAGTCGTGAGCAGCAGGGATGTCACTCCCGCCACCAGATTTTTCATGATCTTTGCTTTCATATGGATCTCAATCGGGTTCGCTTTGAGATCCGGCCCAAGGCGGTGAAAAGCGAATCGCTCAGATGTGATTGGATCCGTTCCTTTTCCTACGCCGGTGTCAACCGGATCAGGTTCGAAGGGACCGCTACTGTGCCGCTTTCGCGAAAAGGTAGTATCTCAGACCCATGCCAGGTCGCCCCTAAGGATGAATACCCATGCAAACCCGACACAAAAAAACTGTCAACCGGAGATTTTCGGATTTGGCGGGATACGATGAAGTTCTGGACCCGGAAATCACGCCGAACACGCTCTTGTGGCCATACAACGCAACCCCAAGGTAGTGGGAGCTTCCAACCCACGTTCCAACCAAAGTAGCGGGAGCTTCCAGCTCGCGTTCCACCAAGGTAGCGGGAGCTTCCAGCTCGCGTTCCAACCAAAGTAGCGGGAGCTTCCAGCTCGCGTTCCAACCAAGGTAGCGGGAGCTTCCAGCTCGCGTTCCGTCACCGTCGAAAAAACGTTCAGCCACCAGCCCAGCCACCGCTGAACTGCACTTGAACTGCGGCGCGAGCTGGAAGCTCCCGCTACCTTGCCCTCGAGTGTTACCCGCTGTTTTCGCAGCTTGCATCGACGCCCATTTGCCACTGAAATCCAAAGCATCCCGACCGCCCCGAACACCCGTCACCATTCCATGCAGAATTCGGACTCCACAGATTCACCATCGAGCATGCTCAAAGGATTTTTCTGGAGCCTGCTCGCCTACGCCGCTTACTCCAGCCATGACGCTTTGGTGAAGGTGCTGCGTGACTATTCCATCTTTCAAATCATTTTCTTTGCGATGCTGTTCGGACTTGTTCCGTTTTCGCTTTCACGCCTTCGCGACCCAAATCCGGTCTCACTGCGCCCCGTCAAACCCGGCTGGGTAACCGCTCGCTCGTGTTTTGGAGTCGGCTCTCTGGTCTTTGCGTTTTCCGCCTTCAAACAACTGCCAATGGTGCAGGTGTATGTGCTGTTGTTCCTGACTCCGCTCATCGTCACGATTGTTGCTATTCCCGTGCTTGGGGAGCGTGTACACCTGATCCGCTGGACCGCTATTCTGGTGGGTCTTGCAGGCATTTTAATCGTGCTTCGCCCCAGTCCGCAAAGCCTGCAATGGGGACATCTGTTTGGATTCTGTGCCGCCTGCTGCGGTGCGGGGGGTGCCATCGTCGCACGCAAGGTCAGCGCCATCGAAAACCGCTCCACCATGATTCTCTATCCGATCCTGACCACCATTGCGGTTTGCGGGATTGCCACACTGTTTGTGTATCAACCGATGCCACTGCAGGACCTGCTGCTGATGTTTGGCATCGGACTGCTGGGTTTGATCGGTCAGTCAACCATCCTTCAAGCATTTCGTCATGCTCCGGCAGCAACGATTGCACCCATGCAATACAGTCAACTCATTTGGGCCAACTTTTTCGGTATCACGTTTTTCGGAGAATCCATTGACCGCTGGATCCTCATTGGGTCCGCCATCACGGTGGCATCGGGCATGCTCATCATCTGGCGTGAAACCCGCTTCTCGGCCACGCAGCCCAATCTGCGCACACGCAATACGCGCAGTGTCGTCGCCGCACCAGTTGTCGCAGTGGAATCCGAGCGGCGCGACCCCTTTTCCCCGTCCATCTGAGTTGACAGATCGGACTACCTGCCCCGGGTCAGCGGTATTTGAAAGGCGAAGGTTGCGCCCTTGCCAGCCTCACTCTCGACCCAAACGGTGCCATCGTGCAGTTCGATCAGGTTCTTGACGATGCTCAGCCCAAGACCCGTGGAGGATTCTCCACCAGTGGGACGTGCAGAGAGTTTCTGAAAGCGACCAAAAAGCTTCTGCTTATCCTCTTCCGTCAGTCCGGGTCCCTGATCGGTAACCGAAAATACCGCCTTGAGCGGTTTTCCGTCTGCTTCACCCGGTCCCTTCAACCGCACCCAGACTTCACGATCTGGAGGGGAATATTTGATCGCGTTGGAAACCAGATTGTCGACGGCTTCGTGCATGCGCAGGGCATCTGCATATGCGATAACACCTGACTCGGTTTCGACGTGGATGCGAATGCGTTTGCCATGCGCCTGTGCATGGTTGATCGACACCACCTTTTGCACAAGGTCACCCAGATCCAGATCCACCCGATCCAACTGCATGTGTCCCGACTCAATGATCTCGGAATTCATCAGTTCATTCAGTGTGTCCACCATTTGAGTGGCGGATTCGTGGATGTAGTGCAGCATCTCCTGTGCGGACTCCAGATTGCCAGTCTTTTGATTGTCATCGGGAGGAAGGTGGTCTTTGATGAGTTCACTCAGTCCGATGATACCGCTGAGCGGGTTTTTGAGATCATGGGCAGCAATGCCCAGAAATTCACTTTTCTTTTCGTTGAGTTTTTTAAGTTCGGCGTTGCTCTGATTCAGGTTCTCATTGGCAAAGCGAAGCTCCTGTGTGCGCGCATCCACCACCTTCTCGAGACGCTGATTGTAGAGTGTCAGCTCCTCGAGCAGGTTGTGGTTTTCGACGACATACACCACAGCATCGATCATGATGGAAAGCACCTTCAGAAAACTGCTTCGCAGATTGGATGAACCGTGCTTGAGGAACCCGACAAACACCCCCAATGTCGTATTGCGCGTGCTCATGCCATGCAAAACGGCCTGCTTACCCGGCAATCCCGCTGGCACTTCAACCAATATCTCGCGATTCTGCTGCAGTGCCCACGCAAATTTCCCTGCCTGAATCTGCCTTTGCATGAACACATCCAACTCATGCTTCATTGCGGGATCCGAGGGCAGGTAGAGCTGAAATTCCATCGTCTCATCCACCAGATAGAATGCAGTGGAGTGAAACACATCCCACCCCTCCATGAACTGCAGCATCTTTGCCAATGCCTCCTCCCGGCTCTTGCAATCCTGCACCTCTTTCTGAAATTTTTCGAGCGATGCCAGTACCAACAACAGGTGACGGCTGAGTTCGGGTGCCTCCTGCAACTCGTGCAACCCCCGGTCGATGAAACTCGCCCTCCTTCCCAATTCGCTCATCATTACGCTCCTCCGTATTGCCTAGTGGCTCATGAACAGCGAAACAACGTCCGCATACTGCTTTGCGGTCTCGCGCACGGTCACGCGCAAGGCCGTATGCGGTAAATCCAAGCGTTGCCAGGCCCCAGTATCAAAAGGTGGAGCCAGGCGTTCCCCACTATTTCCAATGCCAAGCGCATGCACCACAAAATCCGCGAGATGAATCACGGACGCCTCTGCAAAGTAGAGATCCGCGTAGGCAGGTCGGTGGTGATGTGTGACAGCCTCGACCAGTGAGGTCGGAAAATCCCATTTGCGCAGCAGTGCACCACCCACCTTGCCATGATCGTAGCCAAAAGTGGCCTGCTCCCATTCATACAGCGGTTTTTGATCATCACGATCATACTGCTCCAGCATCTGTGCAGTCTGTTCGGGAATGCGCAGATAGAACACGAGGCGTCCAATGTCGTGAATCAGTCCCGATACAAAATACAGCTCCGGATTTGGTGCACGCCGCTGTACCGCGATGACCTTGGCCGCAATGCCGGTTGCGATGGAGTGTTCCCAAAAGGAGCGCATGTTGACCGTATCCGAAGGAATGTCCTTGAAATATTCGATCACCGAACTGCCACTGAGCAGCTGCTTCATTTGTTCAATACCGATCAGGGAGAGTGCCTCCCCCACGCTCTCCACTCCTTTGGGAAAGCCGTAGAAGCTGCTGTTCGCCAATCGCAAGAGTCGGGCCGTGAGATCCGTATCCTTTTTCACAATCTCCCCGAGGTCATCCATGGACGCATCCCCTTTGTCGAGCGCCCGCTCCAGCTCCTCGATCACCGCCGGTAACGAACTCAGAGCTGGCAGATTGCGGATCAATTCGATCGCTCCGGGCATTCCATTCATGACATCCCTTTCATTTCAGCTTCCACCTGCAATTCCGCCACATAGCGAAGCATTTCTTTCACGACAGCATCCTCCGGATTGCATCGCTTGAAGCGGGGCAGCAGTTTCTGCTCCGCACGCTCCAGTGCCTCCTGGTAGCGACGAGCAGATTCGCTGCCTTCCTCCACCTTCACATCCACTTCCGTGATGCCCCAGGCCATGAGCATGTCAATGTGCTTGCCTTTGAGCTGGTGTCCCATCCCAAACAGCACCTGCCCCTGATGATTCTTCACCGGAGACTGCAGTTCCATGCCCTCTTCGAGCAATTCCGTCGATGTCATCGCCATACACAATTCCTCCGCCTCCAGTAATCGACCATCTTAACAGAAGTTTAGCGTGGATTTGACGCTGGGGATCAACACCAAAATCCCCTGTGCCCGCTTATGGGTGTTCCGCAGCAGGCTCAGCTTCCATGTGCAGACTGGAACATCCGAGCTGGCTCATCCATATCACATGTGTCGCGAGCAGATCAAAACGCAGGGATCGAAAGCCCAGCGGCAGGTTTTCCAGCTCCACTTCCAACACTGTCCGGGCACCCGGCTCCATCGCATGGGGAATCTTCCGGGTCAACAGCACGCGTTCGTGTCCGTCACCTTCACCATCCACAACCCAGCAACCCAGTTTGACCACACCGTGATCCTCCGCATTTTCGAACAGCCAATGGGCCTGTCCCGTATTCTGCAATTCGATCACTGCCTTCACAGGTTGGTGACCATGCCAGTTTGCCAGCTCGGGCTTTTGTACCCAACTTATCTTACCTGCCAAACCACGCGTTGAGCGGCTATCCATTATCGCTCCGGGTTTCTCGAAAAAACAGACGGCCTCGTTGCGCATCGTTTGCGTCAGATTGCGAAACAATCGTCTGCACAACTTCAACTTTCCCCAAATCCCCCGACCGAGCAGGCAACGCCGCTCCCGATAGGTCAAAAACACATCATCACTTGGATAAAACCGAAAATGCGGAGGTGTAAACCCGAGCTTGCGCATGCGGTCGCAAATCGAGTTCAGGTCGAGGTCATTCTCAAGCACGCGATACTTGCGCATTTCGTGTTGTGACGCAGCAGTGCAGCTGTGCCTGCCCACAGGTTCGTTGAGCGCAACCACAGCACCTGCTTGGGTGATGCGTGCAAATTCACTCAGGATGCTCTCCAGATTCGGCACATGGTGCAGTGCGTCAAAACACAGGATGCGGTCCACGCTCTCGTCCGGCAGTTCAATGCGGTGTCCATCAAAGTGCAGGAATTGCATTCGCTCCCGGTCCGCTTCGCTCATTGCCTCATAACCCACCACTTGTCGACCCAACTCGAGTGCTGTTTCCGATGGATCGAGGCAAATCACCCGACAACCCATCGTGTGCAAAATCTTGCCCAGCCAACAGGTCCCCGCACCAAAATCCAGCACGGTATCTCCCTTGCGCAGGCGCAGCCCCTGCAACACAAATCCAAGTCGGGGCAACACATGACTCGCCGTTTCCGCATCACCAAAGGGCTTGCGCAACAACCAATCCGGATGCCGGATTTGCCGGTAATATTCCTCAGCAGTGCGGCACAGACCGTCCACCCCTTCGCTCTGGATCAAATCCTCCGGGTGAATGTCCGCTGTATTCTGCAGACTGGCGTGACTAGAAACGAACGCATGTGGGCGAAGCCATGCATGCAATAAAAACGAGGGATGCTGATTCATCAGAAGGTGCGAGAGTTGTAAAAGCGATCATTGGAGGAGTGATGCCTCTGTCAGCCATTGCAATGCGTCTGCAGACAGAGTCAAGGACTCAAATGACCCAAATTTCAGATTCGCAGCCAGTCCCAGTCGTTCAAAAATCGTCAAGCGTCAAATCTACCTGTATCCCATGATTTCCCGACGATATTCTGACTTGCGCAAGCATGTACCCGGGTCAAAATCAGCAATTGGAAAGGATCTCTCGAAGCGTCAATCTCATGGCACCGACGAGACTCATTCACCATTTCCCATCCTCCTACCCGATGATACAGCGTTGAAGGTGGATCCTATGACACAACTATCACCATGGACCTCGAAGATTTGCGCAGAACCTGGGATGCGTTTGCGTGTCTCAACCCCATGTGGGCCGTACTCACAGCTGGCAAAAAGCCGGACTATCAATGGGACGAAGATGCATTTTACCAAAATGGAAGCAATTCGATCAATTTCATCATTCAACAATGCCTTCACTGCTGGCTGGATTTCCCGCGAACCCGGGCACTCGACTTTGGATGCGGGATTGGTCGCCTGAGTCTGCGTCTTGCCGACTGGTTCGAGCAAGTTGATGGCGTCGATATCTCCTCCGAGATGATTGCGCACGCCATGAAATCTGCAAAACTACGGGGGATCACCAACTGCTGCTTCCACGAGAACCCTTCTCCCGATCTGGGATGCTTTTGCGATTCCAGCTTCGATTTCATTGTATCCATGATCATGCTTCAACACATGGAACCGCAATTCTCAAAGGCTTACCTGCGGGAGTTTGTCCGGCTACTGAGACCGGATGGGGTACTCTGTTTTCAACTCCCGGAAGAGATTCAGACGCAAGCCACTTACCGCTGCTTTGACGATGCTGCTGAAGGTCCGGAAATGGAAATGTACGGCATACCGCGCAGCGAAGTTTGCGACTTCATGGAATCGATGGGGGCCGAGGTGAATGCCATCATTCGGGATAACGCCTGCGGGCCGGATGTGCGCAGCTTTCGTTACTTTGTGAAACGCAAGATTGCTTGATAATCCACAATTCTCTGTACGCAAAAAGGCACCGCCGGAGCGGTGCCTGCAAAGATCAATGCGGACGAAACTTCGCCCGAAAGCTCCTAGTAGCGATTGCCGCCGCCACGTGGGCCGCCGCGTCCGCCACCACCAAATCCGCCCGAGCGTCCACCGGGACGTCCGCCACCAAAACCGCCGCCTGCCGGGCGCTCGCCTTTGGGTTCTGCCTTGTTGACACGGAGGTTGCGACCGTCCACTTCAGCACCGTCAAGTGCCTTGATTGCGTTTCCGGCTTCTTTCCAGTCTTCCATGCCGACAAAAGCGACGCCACGGGAACGACCGGTTTCACGATCCGTCAGGATCTTGATGCTGCTTACGGCACCGTGTTCGGAGAACAGGGAGCGCAAGGTTGCTTCATCTGTGTCATACGACAGATTTCCTACGTAGATATCCATTTACTTCTTCTTTCCATGCATCCCATGATTCGATGAAAGCACAGACGACGGGATGCAGCCATGCGTGCCTTGTAAAAGTGAAACCTGAACCGTCACGGCATCTCGCCACATCCGTATCCTCACCGTCTCCAATCCATTGGAGCACCGCAATTTCGGTCTGTGGGGGGAAGCTGCACTGAGCAGCAGAAGGCCTGTCGTGATATGAAAAATACCCTGAATCCGGGTCAAAAATGCGATGAGAGAAAATCAACCTAGCTTCATCTCTCACCGTAGCAGACAAGCCTTGGGCATGCATTCATGCCTCCAATGCAACGCAGCAGATCGCATTGCTGAGCGAAAGTAAAGCAGTTTCGCACGGAAGCTTCAGATTTGTATCCAGTTCCATACGCAAAAGGTGGAACCTTTTCCAATAACGCACGGTCCCAACACATGCACAGCCCACATTCAATCTGCATTACCGCGGCGTCAAAACACCTTTCGAGAAGCTCCTTAGGATACCCCACGTTTGGAACCGCCGAGCCTTCCTCAATACTCACTTCGGGGTAAACAAAGCTTCAAGGTGAACCGCGACCCCATGCCCGGTTCACTCTCCACATTCAGCGCCGCTCCCAATAAATCGGCCATTGATCGGCAAATGGACAATCCCAAACCCACGCCATTGATCGAGTTGCGGATGCTGTTGTCCACTTGGCGAAACGGTTCAAAGATCTCCTGCTGCAACTCCTTTGGGATGCCCACTCCATCATCTTCCACCTCGATCTCGATGCAACAACGCCCCTGCACCTCTGATTTCAGGCGGCAGCCCAGCACAACATTGCCATTCTCCGCATACTTGCACGCATTGCTCAGCAGGTTCGTGACGATGTGCCCGATAGCATCTGGATCACCCCATAGTTCCAACTCATCGCCATCGTTCAGTGCAACCCCTCGAAACTCCAGTCGGTTGCCCGGATTTGCCAGCTGCGCCTGTTGCGTCCATTCCTTAAGCAATGGCACCAGGGAAAACCGATGCTCGTGCAGCACATAACCGCCGGAATTCAGCTTGTTGAAGCGCAACACTTCCTCGATCAATCGCTTCAAATGCTCTGCAGACTCCAGCATCATTTGAACCTGCTCGCGATGCTCTTCGTGCTCCATCTCTTCCAACAGGATCGATGCAAACCCCACAATCGGATTCAGTGGGGTGCGCATTTCATGGCTCATCATCGACAAAAAATCACCCTTCGCCTGGTTTGCCTTTTCGGCCTCCTGTCGCGCCAGTTCCAAACGACGCTCGTGCTGCATGACCTCAGAGTTGTCCTTGATGATCGAAAACAAGTAAGGAACCCCATCGAACTGCACTGGTCCCGACACTACTTCCACATCGCGTACTTCTCCGCTCTTCAGTCGATGTTGAAAGCGAAACACTCCGGGCTGATTCTGGCTGACAGCTGTCATTACCTCCCGGAGTTTCTCTGGGGACATGGTGTTGAGCTGCGCAACTGGCAATCCCAGGAGTTCTTCTCTCGAGTAGCCGTAGTATTTCACTGCTGCTTCATTGGCATTGATGATCGTTCCCGTCCGGGGATCGACCACAAGCATCATGACAAAGGGATTCTCGAACAGAGCACTCGCTCGTGCTTCAGACTCCTGCAGTTGTTTGCGGCGATAACGTTCACGCTTCCACAACAGGAAAAACCCGGCTCCGACCGCGATCAACAGCGTGGTCCACAATACCGTCGCAACGATCCAGCGCTGATTGTCTCTGAAAAAGGAGGGGCTTCGGTTCACCCAGATCACATCATCAGGCACATTTCTCAGAGATGCTCCAAACAACTTCACTCGTTGTTCATCCAACATCACGCGATTCGGACTCTCTTCCACCACCGCAAGAGATGCAATGGACGTTCCTTCAATCACCCGCTTCGCCAACATCGCCGCCGTTCGTCCCTGTTCGAAGTGGGACACGACCTTGCCACCGATCAACCCAGCACCCACTCCATGCTGGTAGGGATGAAACACAGGAACCCTACACTCCTTCGTCAGCATTGAAACGCTGTCCTCAAAACGCTGCACCCGTCCCTTGCCATCGAGGTAGGCAGAAATCAGAAGCGCAATATCGGCATCCTGCCAATCATTCACTTGCAAACGAAGCTCTTCAAAACTCATCGACGCCAAATCGTGGGATATCCTGCTGACCCCCTCCGGAAGAGTAACCTTCTGAAACTCCCTCCAGTCCGATCTGCCCGTTGCGGTTCCGTCAAAGATCACATGATACCGCGTTGCGTCCGGAAACAGGGTGTGCATCAAATCCACAGTTTCCTGAAATGAAAGTTCTTCCAGCACACCTGTGATCTGAGGAACCTGATTCATGGATCTTCCAAAATCCAGATCGTTTACTCCCAGAAACACGACAGGAGTTTCCGGGAAAAGTTCCTTACCAGCCTCCAGCATAAACCGAAGCGCATTGTCATCGACGGTCATGATCAGGTCATACTCCGGCCACAGGGGCTTCTTAAAGCGAATCAGATCTTCAAAAAAGGCAAAGCCCTGATCTGTGGGGATGCGTTTCGAATCCATGAATTCCATGTCCACATGGTAGCTGGCAGGACCCAAAATCGAGCGCATCACTCTCTATTGATCCGTAAAGGTCGAAAACGACGCATCATAGGAAAACAGAACCAAAATGCGCGCAGGCACCGCGCTGGAATCCTCTCTGGCCTCTAATCGATCCCAACCACCTACGGTCAGAACCGTCAGGAAGCAGAGGTGAGAGACAAGGTTGACGTGGAGTTTTGCCATGGATGAATAGTGTGTTGACCGACGTTCAGGTTACGTTCTGATCATCGGACACCTTCAAAAAAAGTTTACGTCCATTCGCGACCGCAAACCCGCAATTGTCCACGCAAAGCAGGTAGGAATGAGGAGTTCAAAGCCAAAGGGAGCTAACCTTCGGCTCCATCACCCGCTACTCTCGTCCAACTGCCCACTCGAGCGCACCAGCAAGCTGCGCCCGAAAGCTGGCATCGCGGTACTGTTCGTTGGTGTGTCCAAGCGCCGTCTGGATCACGCGCCCAGCTTCCCATTCCTGATACCACACCAGTGGATGATCCCCCATCGCATGGGAGGTCACGTTCTTGAACCACGGGTTGTTATCCACGTCGTAGCTGTCTTCATCCACCGAGATCAACACCTGTACGTGCTCGCGCGGATTTTCATCAAAGCTGTAGATTTCATCTTCCACGAGCACACGATCCGATTCGTAATGGCGCGTCGCAGGGTGATCGCGATCCTCAATGATGAGTTCCGCCTCGCAGACGGGTGGATGCGAAACAAATTTCGCACGGATGCGCGCACGCAGCCAGGGCCAATTGTATTCCGTATCCGTACCACCACTGTGCACCCCGAAGAGTCCACCTCCCTGGCGCACGAACTCCTCAATTGCCTCGCGCTGTGCATCCTCAAAAATCTCACCTGAGGTCAACAGAAAGACTACTGCGTCCATGCGCGCCAGCAGTTCTGGAGTGAACAGGCTCGAATCTTCGGTGAAGGTGATGTTCCAGTTGCGCTCCTGCCCCATCTCCACGAAGGCCTTGATCGCCTCGGGAATGGAATCATGACGAAACCCTCCGGTTTTGGTCGTGACCAGAACGTGGATCGGTTCGGGCTTCGGTTGAGCATCTTGTGCATTCATGACAAGCGTCGATGCGAAGAGCATACAAAGGGATCGGAACAGTTTCATAGTTGGGGAATGGTTGAATCAAGAGTGAAGTCAAACGCTTCCTGAATTCGAGGTCAATAGTATCGACCGATCAGCTCATGATCCACAATGACGCGGCGCAGTTCCAGGAAGTCCACGGGACCCTGGCAACTCCATACCACTTCGCCACCGGGTTCCACCAGCAGGGTGAAGGGCAGCGCTCCGTTCCAGTCCGCGCTCACCGCTTCCATAAACGCAAATTTGTCGGCTCCGGTGAAAATGAAGTTACGCACCGCCGAATTCGCTTCATCCAGAAACTTGAGAACCTTCCCGCGCTGATCCGGCCGATCCATGGACACCGAAATGAACTCAAAATCACGCCCGGAATACATGCGATGCGTATCCACAAAATCAGGGTATTCGATCACGCATGGCGCACACCAGGTCGCCCAGAAGTTGATCAGGCGCAGCGAGTCCGAATCATTGGCCAACAGCTCCTGCATTTCCGCCATGTCGAGATCATCGAGAGTCACTGGCTTTGCCGCCCAATCCGCATTGACTTTGCGCGTCCAGTCCAGTTTCCACGCCCATTTCACCGAGCATCCAAAGGCGCGCGTCTGCTGCAGCTCGGGGGTTTCTCCCGCAAGCAATGCGTCGGTAGCGTTGCGCAAATCCTCGGCCTGACCCGTCCCGGGCCGCTCGTGGGCATCCATGCGACCGACATACTGCAGCCGTCGCTCCGCATCAAACACAAACACTTGTGGAGTGGTCGACGGACCAAATTTCACCGACATGCGGTGGTCATCCCCATCATAGAGATAGGGAAAGTTATAGCCTTTGTGCTGCGCCCGAATCTTCATCTCAGGGAAGGAATCATTCAGGTCCGAGTAGCCACACTCCTCGAGCAACAACCCCAATACGCTGTTGGGCATCACGCCGACGACCTGCACTCCCCTGTCCCGGTAGTCCTCCACGTATTCGATGATGCGGTCCTCGTAGGCCTGCGCCGTCGGACAGTGGTTGCAGGTGAACAGAATCACCAGCACCTCGGCTTCCGCAAATTCATCCGAACTCACCCAGTTCCCTTCCAGATCCGGCAAGCGGAAATCGGGCATGGATGCTCCAATTTCAAGGGTTTGCACGCTTTGCTCCGGCAGTTCCTTCGGATCGGGCGTAAAGGACGCCTGCAGTGCATTCAACAGACACAGTGGCCATCCAGCGGCAAACGCCATGCGAAGGACACCCAAACGTAACGCAGCGGGGTAGTTCATCCAGCCATCCTAGAGCGTTACTGCCAAAATCGCAACTTGCCGCAGAATGAAACGTCGCACAGATGAATGCACGGTGAGCATTCCCGCGATTGCTCCTTAGGTCTCCGACAGGACTCCCGCTTGCCCGACCGCTTGCCCGACCCAAACCCGATCCGTAACCACACCAATCCCGCAGCCGCTCCAAGCACGATCCTGTAGCCGGATTCGGGAGAATTCGGACCTCTTCAACACTCCGGAATTCCAACACACTCCGAAATTCCACCCTAACGTTCAGAATTTTCATCCCGTCGCCTCACAACTCCTCACTCCACTCGACCTCCACCCCACAGTTGAAATCCCCACTATTTGCCACAAGATGCTCTTCCATGCAACCCGCCTCCCTGACGGCCCTTTTTCAACAACTGCAAGGCATCATCCGTGGCAAGGATGACGCCATTCGCGATGCCATCACCTGCCTGCTCGCAGGCGGGCACCTGCTCATCGAGGACATTCCCGGAGTTGGCAAAACCACGCTCGCCTACGCAGTCGCAACATCCATCGGAGGTCGCTTCTCCCGCATTCAATTCACCAACGACATGCTGCCTTCCGATGTGTTGGGGGTCTCGATCTATCAGGAAAAAACAGAGAAGTTTGAGTTCCACCCGGGTCCCATCTTCGCCAACGTAGTTCTCGCGGACGAGATCAACCGCACGTCACCCAAAACCCAGTCCAGTCTACTCGAATGCATGGAGCGCAGTCGCATTTCGATTGAGGGAAACGCCATGGATCTGCCATCGCCCTTCATGGTCATTGCAACACAGAACCCACTTGACTACGAGGGCACTTTCCCCCTGCCGGAAAACCAGCTCGACCGCTTCCTCATGCGCATCTCCATGGGTTATCCCGATCCCGCCGTTGAGAAGGAGATCCTGCAACACGCTGAGCCGCACTATGACGCCATTTCGGTCGAACCCGTGCTGCAGCACAACGATGTGCTCGAACTTCAATCCCGCTGCCGTGAGATTTTTGTCGAAGACTCCATGCTCGACTACCTGCTGCGCTGGGTGCATGCCACCCGCGAACATGCGCGCTTTCGCATCGGTATCAGCACCCGCGGAGCCATTGCACTCAAGCGCGTCAGCCAGGCACGCGCACTGCTCGCAGGCCGCAATTTTGTGATTCCCGAAGATGTGGAAGCGAGCATTGTTCCCGTCTTCGCCCACCGCATCCTGCCAGAGTTCAGCCATCCCGATTCCAATGCCCGGGCGGTGGCAGACGAACTTCAGATGCTCCAGGGAAAAATTCCGCCACCTTGAAGTCCACACGTGCCCAGTCCTGGATGGATCGCATGCCCACCCGTCTGAGCAAGGCGGGCTGGTGGTATCTCGGTGCCGTCACTCTCACGTCCATGGCTGCCTACCAGTCGGGCAGCAACGTGCTGTTCCTTGCACTGGCTTGCCTGCTCAGTGCCCTGCTGCTCAATGGACTGCTCTCCTGGTGGAATTTCAGCCACATCGCATTCCGGAATCTAAGGGTCAGCCGGTGTCGGGCAGGTGTACCGGGATCCCTCCAGCTCGACTTTCGGGATCTCAAGCGCGCTCTGCCTTCGCTGGGACTGATCGCGGTCATCGAGGTCGAAGGTACTCACCTCCGTGAAGTGATTCGCCTGCGGCACTCGCTGCCTGTCCGCAGCCAGTCTGCAAATGAGTGGACGCTCTGCTCGCTTCCCTGGCAAACCCCTGCTCGTGGGTGGCACCGCATCCGGCTGCGCCAGATCGAGTCCACCTTTCCGTTTGGCCTGCTGCTCAAGGTGTTTCCCCAATCCCTGAGTCACGAAACCATCGTCTGGCCAGCGCCGACCCGCGAACCCCTGCCCTGCCTTCCCCTTCAATCCAGCGGCTCTTCCAACCTGCGGGATGAGTCGGCAGTTCAATCCCGATGGGGTTCCCCCAGTCCTGAAATCGCAGGCCTGCGCAACTATCGCCACGGTGATCCCGTGCGCACGATTCACTGGCGCAAGTCCGCGCAGTTGCGACGACCCACCGTGCTGGAGCGTCCCGGAAGCACCGCACCCCAACCCACTTGCGTCTGTTTCGACTTCCACAGCTCCCACTTTCTGGACGAGTCGCAGCTGCACACTTACTGCTCCCGCATCGCACACTGGATCGAACTGCAGCTCGGATACTCACCCCTGCTGGAGGTCTCGCTGCACGATCAACCACCCCTGCTGCTGCATGGCGAATCCGCCCTGCACCGCCTGCTCGATGCACTCGCCCGGATCGAACCTCAGGCACATGCCCTGCCTTCGCATACAAGGGGGCAACCCCCACACGTTCTGACTCCCGTCCACCTGCAACCCACCCTCTGAACTCATGGCCACACCCGCACCACCCCTGAGTTCCACCGATCTCCTGCGCATCCGTTTCTGGCTCACGCAAACTGTGCTGCTGATCGCACTCGGGGGCATCCTTTCCGAGGGCATCAGCCAATCCCCCCTGCTCATCGCACTGATCGTCTTTCTAGGCCTGAGTCTTGCCTTTCCCCGCATCACAGGTCTGCTGTCCCGACGCTGGATGCCCGCACTCTCCGTCGTGCTGATCGGCGGCATCGTCATCGATGTTGCCCTGCACTGGCCCGCCATCCTCGATCCCATGCTGCGCGCGGGTCTGCTCATCCTCTGGACGCGCACCCTCTTCTACCGTACCGCTCGCGAGTCAATGCAGCTGCTCTTCCTCGCCCTCTTTCTCATCATGCTCAACGGCGTGCTCAGCATCTCGATCAGCTATGCCGTTCAACTGATTGCCTTCAGCCCGCTGGCGATGATCCTGCTCATGCTCAACAGCATGCGCAACCCAGCCGACCCCGAATGCCTGACTCACGCGGATTGGCGATCCTTTCAGGCCACGCGTTTTCTTCGACAACTTCGGCACGCCATTCACCCCCACCTATTCGCACTGATCGCGCTGTGTGCAGTGTTCATGCTGCTGTCAATCAGCCTGATCTTTCTCGTGTTGCCGCGCTTTCACCTACGCCAGTGGCTACCTTCGCTGAGTGTTCCCGGTGTCGCACTCTCTGGCTTTAGCGAGCAGTTTTCACTCGGTGCCGTACGCCAGATCGTGCTCGATCCATCAGTCGCCTTTCGCGTCGAAATCCCCAACCCCGACTCCCTGCCTGCCAACCCCTACTGGCGCATGCTCGTGCTCGATGTCTACGAAAACGGACAATTCTTCAAGTCCGACAAAACCGCTCAACGCCTGCGCTCCACCGAACTGTTTGAGTCCGATCATTTCCTTTCGAACCGCATGATTGAAGATCCCCAATCCTTCAGCGGGGAAAACTGGGATGTTTTCCTCGAGGGTTCCGTCAGCCGCTTCCTGCCGATACCGGGCAGTTTTCGCGCCATTCAATTCCAAAGCGTGCAACTGCTCACCATTGATCCGGTCTTTTCCACCTTTTCCCTGCGACAACCCTCCAGCCAGCTGACCACCTTCCGTCTGCGCCATGTTGACGCCGACACTCCCTTCCGTGCCTCCGCACTCGATGCATTGCTCACCGACCCCGAGTGGCGTGCGATCCAACTGCAATCGAACGATGCCCAATCCCTCACGGAATACCCACAATCGACGCTCTCAGCCAGGCTGAGCACTGCCGACGCCAACTACCTCGCCGAGGTTGTCGAGCAGCTTCGCTCCGTTCCGAATGATGGATCGCTAAACGATCCCACCCGCGCCTACGTGAACCATGTGATCCGCTACCTGCACGACCGCCACTCCTACAGTCTGCGCGCGACTCCCGGTCGCTCGTCAGCCTCGAGCCGCGATCCCATGATCGCCTGGATGCAGTCCGGCAGCTCCGGGCACTGCGAATACTTTGCAGCTGCCGCCGTGCTGCTCTGCCGTGCCAACGGCATCCCGGCCCGCATGGTCACGGGCTTTGCCGGAGGCGAGTGGAATCGGGACCGTACCCTCTTCACCGTGCGCAACCTGCACGCCCATGCCTGGTGTGAGGTCTTCGACCTGTCAGGGCAGTGGTTGCGCGTCGATCCCACTCCACCCGGCTGGCAGGCAGCGCACAACCTCGAGGACGAGGGCAGCTTTGCACGCGGATTTGCATTCTGGCAGGACTGGATCGAATCCCTCAAATTGCAATACTACCGTCATGTTGTGGGCTTCGATGGACAGAGCCAGTTCGATCTGGCCCACCAACTTGCACAGCAATGGCGCAAGCTCTCCGATCCACTCCAACGCCTTTCACGCACCTGGGGTCGCTGGTTCCCCAACCAATCCCCATCCGAGCAGACCGGATTCGACTCCGAACAACCCTCTCGCGAACTCCCACAACTCCTTCCGCTGCTGGGCTTCGCCATACTGACCGTCCTGTTCGTCCTGCTGCTGTTCACCCTGCTCCCGGCACGTCTCCGTCAACCCCTAAACCGCGAGCAACACATTCGCCAACACGCTGGCAAACTGCTGCAGCGCTACCAGCTCCTGCCCACTTCCAACCCTCAGCTCACCCTTCATCTGCAAACCCTTCGCTTCGGTCCCACCCCCTCCTGGCCCGACCCCAAAACCACCTTCCACCAGACCCGGCGCGAAATCCGCCGCAACCGCCGCTGAACCTCACTCACGGCGCCTGAGTGGCGCGGGTTGAAACGCTTTGCAATCTCAGATTCCAAATCTCAAATCACCTTCAGCCTCCACCCTCCTCCTTACTCCTTTCTACTTACTCCTTGCTCCTTGCCTACTCCTCCAAATGAAAACAACTCACACGCAGAGACCTTCTTGACATGACCTTTAAGTTGGTCAAGTTTTTGATCATGAAGTCTCTGAATGTCAGTGAAGCAAAAACGCAGTTTTGCAACCTTGTGAAACAAGCCCAAAAGGGCGAATCCACCCTCATCTGCCAACGCAACATTCCAGTGGCAATGCTTCTGCCCCATGTTCCCGAACCCAAACATCATACCCGTATTGGATGGGCCAAAAACGACAACATCCAGATCCTGTGCGATCTCACTGAACCCGCACTGCCCGAGTCGAGCTGGAGCATGATGCAATGAACATTCTGCTCGATACCTGTGCCATCCTGTTCCTGAGCACCGACGACCCGTGCGTTACGCCGAGCGTTCGCAAGGCACTGGATCACGCAAACTCGGTGTGTGTTTCGCCCATCTCCGCTGCCGAGCTGGCATGCCTGCAAGAGCGCAAGCGAATCGCACTGCCGACGCACTGGAAAATCTGGTTTCGCCAAGCGGTGTATCACAATGGCTGGCATGTCATCGACATTTCCATGGCCATCGCCGAAGAGTCATACTCCTTGCCCGACACCTTTCATCCCGATCCCGCTGATCGCATCCTCACCGCCACCGCCCGATTGCACAACTTGCGCCTGCTGACCACAGATCGAAAAATCCTCGATTATCCCCACGTCACCGCCAGCTGGTAAAGGAATTCCAACCATCCCCTCCACGCGAGGGCACCGGTTGAAACGCTTTGCAACACAGATTCCAAATCTCAAATCACCTTCAGCCTCCCTCCTTGCTCCTTACTTCTAGCTCCTTACTTCTAGCTCCTTAATATAGAATAAGCAGCCATGAACCCGGTTCGTTTATTCCCGTCCAAAAACGGATGATCGCCCACAATGCCTTCGGCATAGGCAGCTGCCAATACAAACAGATCGGGTGTCGGGTTTTGTAAAGTGAAAGCGGTTCACCGCTTCCGGAAATGTTTTTGATAACCTTCCATCGCACTTGTCATACGCATGCACACCTTGTATATTTATGCGTATGAAAACTCGAATCACCTTAACCGTCGACCCCAAGGTGTCGCATCGGGCCAAGGATGTTGCCCGGCGTCAAGGGATCAGTCTGTCCGCCTTGGTGGAGAAACTCCTGACCGAGACGTCCAGTCCTCTCCCGAAGGAACGCCCTACCACTTTTTCCCAACGCTGGAAGGGACAGATGCAACTGACCGACCAGACGGACGAACGGGCTTCACGTCTCCGTGCCAAATACCAACTGACCGAGTGACATGCGCCTTTTCATCGATACGGACATTTTGCTCGATGTCTTAATGGAACGGAAACCCCACTTTGACGGGAGCGCCCGAGTGCTGGACTGGGGCGAAAACCACCCTGGACAATGTGCAGTCTCCTGGCATGGCTTGGCCAACATCCACTACCTGAGCAAAAATGGAGCCTGGGGGTTCATCAAAGAACTCACTGACTTTTGCGTGATTCCCGGCACCGGAACGACCGAAATGAAGCGGGCACTCGAATTCGGATTCAGAGACCTCGAAGATGCCATGCAGGTTTCAGCTGCTCTGCTCTTCAGTGCCCAACTCATCGTTACCCGCAACCTTTCCGACTTCAAACAGTCCCCCATCAAAGCCGTGTCCCCCGAAGATCCATCTCTGTTTCTCTAGGAAACCCCATTCCAATCCTCTTCAACGTCCATTGGAAAAGCACCGGTTGAAACGCATTGCAACACAGATTCCAAATCTCAAATCACCTTCAGCCTTACTCCTCACTCCTTACTCCTCACTCCTCACTCCTTTCTACTTGCTCCTTGCTTCTTTCAAGGCGCGGATTGAAACCACTTTGGCGTTTCCTTGGATTGACGTTCGCAAGCATTTGACAAGGAAACTCATTATTGCCTTACTTTTGGAATGCTGTCTTCCAAAGTGACAAAAAAAGGACAAACTACTTTGCCCAAACGAATCAGGGAGGCCTTGCATCTTCAATCCGGGGAATCAGTCGTGTACCATCTTCGTGGTAATGATGTGTTGATCCGACGGCACCCAGGTGTCGGAGCAGCCTTTGGAATATTAAAACCCAAGCAGCCAGTCGATATCGATCAGGCGCGCCAGGAGGGCCGCAAGCATTGGGTTGAAGAGATTTCCAAGGAAGGAACTAGCAGTGATGCGTGAGGTTCTCGTGGATACGAATTTCCTGGTTCGCTTCATCACTGGCGAACCGCTATCCCAAGCCGAGATCGCAAAAAAATTGATGCTTGAGGCTGAATCTGGCAGCGCTCGCATCACCATCGTTCCACTCGTTGTCGCTGAAGTCGTTTTTGTGCTGACAGGGCGTGTCTACGGTTTTCCACCGGTGTCTGTACGAGATGCACTGATTCTGCTCCTTGAAAGTCCTTCCATTCATGTCATTGAGCGGGATGTGTTGCTTCAGGCTTTGCATACTTTTGTGAAGAAGAAAGTCGATTTTGTGGACGCATATGTTGCATCAATGGCAGCATCAAAAGGCTGTGAGGTTGCGACGTTCGATCAAGATTTCAGGAAATTCAGCAATTTGAAGGTGTTCAATCTGGACAACACGTGAATCCACTCGTGCTTTCGCTGTACCCACGCTCCGCTCCCTGATACAAATGATTGTTTCAGACACTGGACGCAGGGTTTGACAAAACACCGTTCGGCAGATGCCGAACTCAAAACGCTCCGATCCATCGCAGCTGCAAAAACCCCGACGAGTCGGGGGACACAAAACCCTTTTGTCGCTGTAAAACAGCGTTATGTGGGCCATAGGCCTTGCAGGCTGGCATTCACCAGCCGATGTTATAGGTTTCAGTTTTTTAAGCCATAAACGGTATAAATTCCACCGATCCTCGCAGCTTTGGCACTGGCATGCCGTGGTCTTTGGGGCACGTTCCCTTGATTTTTTACGCTCCAAAACCATAATGGGTGCTCCAACAGTTCAAAAAAACTACAGAAAGCAAATGACCATGAATTCATCTAAGAACCGTACACCCGTTTTCCTGCTTCTACCTCTCAGCATCCTGATCGCGGCTCTGCTCGCCGGATGCGGTGGATCGGCTGGAGCAGGCT
This sequence comes from Puniceicoccaceae bacterium, assembly GCA_040224245.1. NCBI lineage: Bacteria > Pseudomonadati > Verrucomicrobiota > Opitutia > Puniceicoccales > Puniceicoccaceae > Puniceicoccaceae bacterium. Next base: position 101,116 of record JBEGIR010000044.1, read on the forward strand.
CAGCCAAAGGCGAAACGGTTGCCGCGCACGATATCCAACTTCCAAATGGGGTTGAATCCGTGATTCCGTTTCCGGCAGAGGCTACAGTCAGGACCAGCATGAATCTCGGCGAAAACGGCCACAGCATTGTGTTTAGCCCTGGCATCAGCTGGCCGGACGCGGTTTCGTTTTTCAGCGAAAAGCTGGCTGCAGGCCAATGGACCGTGACCAACGAATACATTCCGGAGAAAACAGAAGGGGAACGCAGTGCCAGATGGGAGGCTGAAGGTCACGGGATAACCCTGAACATCGAAGTCACCGCATTTGGAGGGCCAGAGGGCTTCAACATGAACGGCATCATGCTTGTTCGCGAATTGAAGTGATCCACTGACAACGGTCAGGACTTTCACAAACCCGCTGCAGGAATGAAGCAACACAGTTGCAGTAAAGTTGCTACTAATTCCCGATTCGCACAGCAAATTCACATTGTTGGCTTGAAATCTGAGGAACCCCTGTTCTCTCATAGGGGACTCGGTCGCTGCAAACAGCGTCCTAACAACTGCAATAAACTATGACGGCTCCATTCATTCAAAACCTGTATGCTGACCGCATCGGAGGGAAAATGTTCGGTAAATCCACCGAAATTTACAAGTTTGAGAAGATCAAACGCGCCAAGCGGGCAGCCCGTAAGGAAAAACCCGACGTAGCCCTCATCGACATGGGTGTTGGCGAACCGGACGAAATGGCCTTCCCTGAGGTCGTTCAGGCCTTGCAGGAAGCAGCAACCGACCCGGCCAACCGCGGCTACGCTGACAATGGTTCCGACAGCTTTAAGCAGGCGGCCGTGAAATACATGGAATCCGTCTTTGGGGTCAAGGGACTCAACGCAGAAACCGATGTCGTTCACTCCATCGGTTCCAAGGCTGCGCTCTCGCTCATCCCGCTCTGTTTTGTCAATGAGGATGACTACGTGCTGATGACCACACCTGGTTACCCCGTCTTTGGCACGCACAGCCAGTACATCGGTGGCAAGGTCTACAATCTGCCACTCAAGGAAGAGCACGACTTTCTGCCCGACCTTGATGCGATTCCGAAAAAGGTGCTCAAGAAGGCAAAGGTGCTGGTGATCAACTATCCCAACAACCCGACCGGTGCCTCCGCAACGCTCGAGTTCTTCGAAAAAGTGGTCGATTTTGCCAAGGACAATCAATTGATCGTGATCCAGGACGCCGCCTATGCCGCACTGGTCTTTGATGGCAACCCGATTTCCATCCTTCAGGTCGAAGGGGCAAAGGATGTTGCGATCGAGCTGCACTCGCTCTCCAAGTCCTTCAACATGACTGGCTGGCGCATCGGATTCGTCGTCGGCTGCCCAGGCATCGTCAGTGCCTACGCCGCCGTCAAGGACAACTCCGATTCCGGACAGTTCCTCGCGATCCAGAAGGCAGCCGAAGCCGCGCTCGCCAATCCGTGGATCACAGAGCGCATCGCCGCCAAATACTCACGACGCATGGATCAGCTCATCCAGGCACTCTCGGGTGCCGGATTCTCCCCCAAAAAACCGCGTGGCAGTTTTTTCCTCTACGTTCCCGCACCCAAATCTGCGGAGGGTCCGAACGGAACGGAAACGTTTGAAAGCGGTGAAGCATTCAGCCAGTGGCTCATCCACAACGAACTCATCAGCACCGTTCCCTGGGACAACGAGGGTGCCTTTGTTCGCTTCTCGGTCACCTTTGAAGCGCAGGGCGAAGAAAATGAAAAGCGCGTGCTCGAAGAACTCGGGAGCCGCCTGAGCAAATACCGATTTGAGTTCTAAGACTCTTTCGCACTGACCAATCACCTTTGTGCCAGCCTCCCGGAAATCCGGGGGGCTTTTTTTGTGCATTCTGACGCTCCCAAAACATTTCCCTTTGTCCCTCAATTTTTTCCTTTGCAACAACTAATATTTTCCATTCTTATTATTACGTTTTCTTATAAACTAAATAGAGAATTTCATGGCACGGATTTTATTCAAACGACAACTCTCCGAGGATGTCTTCCAGATGCGCCTCGAGGCTCCCCTGATCGCGGAGGAGCGCAAGGCGGGGCAATTCATCATCCTGCAGGTGAATGACACCTACGGGGAGCGCATCCCGCTCACCATCGCAGATGCGGACACAGAGGAAGGCAGCATCACCCTCATTTTTCAGCGCGTTGGCAAGACCACGCTCGAACTGTCCAAATTGGAGGTGGGTGAAGAAGTGCCGCATCTCGTCGGTCCGCTCGGACAACCCACCCACATTGAAAAACTGGGACGGGTGGTCGTGGTCGGTGGTGGCATCGGTGTGGCGCCAGCCTTCCCCATCGCGCAGGCGATGAAGGCCGCAGGCAACCACCTGACTGTGATCATGGGTGCGCGCAACCGGGATCTCATCATCATGAAGGAAGAGATGCAGTCGATTGCGGACGAGCTGATCCTCTGCACCGACGACGGAAGCGCGGGGCGCAAGGCACTGGTCACCGAACCGTTGAAGGAATCCTGCGAGTCCGCCACACCCCCAAATCTGGTGGTCGCCATCGGTCCACCCGTCATGATGAAGTTCTGCGCCAAAACGACAGAACCCTACAAGGTTCCCACCGTAGTCTCGCTCAACACCATCATGGTCGACGGCACAGGCATGTGCGGAGGCTGTCGCGTCAACGTCGGCGGTGAGGTCAAGTTCGTCTGTGTCGACGGCCCCGAGTTTGACGGACATCAGGTGGACTTCGACAACATGATGCGTCGCCTGCAGTCCTACAAATCCCAGGAAACTGACAAAGCCCACACCTGCCGCATCACCGGCCAAACCCGCTAACGATTTTAAACCACGAATTTCACGAATCCACACGAATCATGGAGTTGATCTATAAGGAAGAATGTTACTCCATTGTCGGAGCCGCCTTTGAGGTCTTCAATGAACTTGGATCGGGTTTTTTGGAGGCAGTCTACCAGGATGCACTGAACTGTGAATTCAACAATCAGAGTATTCCCTTTGTGGAAAAGCCCAAGCTACAGATTCAGTTTAAGGGGATAACGCTCAATTCCTACTATTCTCCCGATTTTGTGGTTTATTCCAAAATCATCGTCGAAATCAAAGCGGTAAAGTCGATTCTCGATGAGCATCGGGCCCAAACACTCAACTACCTCAAAGCAACGGGTCTTAAACTCGCAGTCCTCATCAATTTTGGAAATCCGAAAAAATTAGAATACGAACGACTCCTTTTCTAGCATTCAGATTCGTGTCGATTCGTGAAATTCGTGGTTCAACCCATTTTCCCTTTTCATCATGCACCATACACCCGAACAACTTTCTGAAAAAGCCCGTGCAAAGCTTGAGGAACTCAAGCCACTGGAGGGAGCACTCAAGATCAAGGATCGCAAGGGCATCGAACGTCAGGAGATGCCAGCTCAGGATCCCGTTGCCCGGGGCCAGAACATGTGCGAGGTCGCACTGGGGCTGACTCCCGAACAGGCAAAACTCGAGGCATTGCGCTGCATCCAGTGCAAGAATGAACCCTGTGTGGCCGGCTGTCCGGTCGCCATTGATATTCCCGGATTCATCAAGCAGATTGCCGAACAGGATTTCCAGGGAGCCATCGACACGATCAAAAAAAACAGTCTGCTTCCCGCAGTTTGTGGACGCGTTTGCCCACAGGAGGAACAGTGTCAGAAGGTCTGTACGGTCGGAAAGATGGCGAAGGATATCGATCAATCCGTGTCCATCGGAAGACTGGAACGTTTTGTCGCCGACTGGGAGCGCGAACACGGAAGCTTTGAAGTGCCTGAGGTGAAACCCGCAACCGGAAAAAAGGTCGCGGTCATCGGCAGTGGTCCCGCCAGCATCACGGTTGCGGCGGATGTGCGGCGCGAGGGACACCAGGTCACCATGTTTGAGGCCTTCCACCGCCCCGGTGGTGTGCTGCTCTACGGCATTCCCGAATTCCGCCTGCCCAAGGACATCGTCAATCTTGAAATTGCCACACTCGAAAAGATGGGAGTTGAGATCAAGACCGACTTTGTGGTTGGGCGCACACGCAAGCTCAAGGATCTCATGGAAAAGGATGGCTACGACGCCGTCTTCATCGGTACGGGTGCCGGACTGCCCAAGTTCATGAATATCGATGGCGAAAACCTCGTGGGCGTCTTCTCCGCCAACGAATACCTCACGCGCTCCAATCTCATGAAGGCCTATGAGCGTGAACTCGCCGACACCCCCATCTACCGCTCCCGCAAGGTTGCTGTGCTGGGCGGTGGCAACGTAGCGATGGACGCCGCACGCACCGCGCTGCGCATTGGTGCCGAAGAGGTCCATGTCGTCTACCGGCGCACCGAAGAAGAAATGCCCGCACGTGTGGAAGAGGTGGAGCACGCAAAGGAAGAGGGCATTGTTTTTGATTTTCTGCGCAGCCCCACGCGCATCCTCGGTGACGAATCCGGGCGAGTACGTGCCATGCAGGTCCTGAAGTTTGAATTGGGCGAACCTGATGAGTCCGGACGCCGACGCCCTGTCGCAATCGATGGCAGCGAGTATGAAATGGAAGTGGATACTGTGATCGTTGCCATCGGCAATGGCTCCAATCCACTGATCCGTCAGACCACCGAAGGACTCGAAGTGAACCGCTGGGGCAATATTGTCGTAGACGAGCACAACCGAACCTCTCTCGAAGGCGTGTATGCCGGTGGTGATATCGTGCTGGGCGCAGCAACGGTGATCCTCGCCATGGGTGAAGGACGCAAGGCAGCTGCTGCCATGAATGAATGGCTGGCACAATCCTAGCCCCCACAACACCAGTCCATCCGGCTCACCTGCGTTGTTGCACCCAATCACAGGTTTGAACGGGTAGCGTGTTTCTCTGCTGGGCGGCGTTCAAAATCCAACACTGCCCGCAGACATCATGCAACACACCGGTATTTCACGCACAGCTGCAGTAATTTCAACCAGCGGTTGCGCTTGGCACTGCGTATGCTGAATCCATGGCATCGTTTCAATTCTCATTCCTGTCAAGTCCTGCAACACGGAAACGGTTCCCGGTTCGGCATAGACCGGGAGCCCTTTCTACCGCAAACCCGCTCCCTCCAGAGCGGGCTTTTTGCATCAACCCACCGTAGCGGGAGCTTCCAGCTCGCGCCCTCTCACACCCTTCCCCACCGTAGCGGGAGCTTCCAGCTCGCGCACTCCCACACCCTTCCCCACCGTAGCGGGAGCTTCCAGCTCGCGCCCTCCCACCCTTCCTGCAGCGAACAGTAGACTCACCCAAACTTGTGCCGACAAGCGAGCAAGATGCTCCCTCAACTTTGAAACAAGCGAGCAAGATGCTCCCTCAACTTTGAAACTGGCGAGCAAGATGCTCCCTCTACTTTGGAACTGACGAGCTTCCAATTCCCCCGACCTTGTGCAAGCAATGGAACGACCCCCAAGCACGCCCCTCACTCCAGCCAACACATGCGATTGCATCCTTAGCGGGAAAAGTGGATCGGGAATGCGTTGCAATTTATGGAGAGCAGCGATAGCCTGAATGCATACAGAGCTTGGGCAATTGTGCCCTGGAGCCTGCAGGGAAGGGAACATGCTTATGGACACGAATCGAATATCCGAATCCATCCAGCTCGCAGAATCCTGGCAGCAACTCGCCCAGCAGAGGGTCAGCCGATTTGACCGGAAGTTTCATCGCAAGATGCAGAAGCTTCTCGAGCACCCGCAGGACAAGGTGCTGCTGATGCAGCTCATGGATCAATGCTTCCGCTCCAGCAATTCAGCACGTGTGGCACGACAGATTCAGTTTCTGCTCAGCCATCATGGTATGGCGCACTTTTTCAGTGCCATGGACCGCTTCCTGTTGCGCTGTTTTCAACACATGGGAATGTGGGCACCGTCGATTTCTGTTCCCTTGTTTGTGCGTCAGATTCGCGAAGACAGCCGCACGGTCGTGATCAAGGGCGAATCCCGTGCGTTCCACCAGCACCTCAGTCAACGACGTCGCAGCAACACCCAATGCATTGTAAACCTGATCGGTGAAATGGTGCTCGGCGAAACCGAAGCCCAGCAACGATTGCAAACCTATGCAAGCGCACTTGAGGACCCGCAGATCGATTACCTTTCCATCAAACTCTCCACGCTGTATTCCCAAATGAACTCCCTCGACATGGAGGGCACGGTTCGAGTGCTGACCGAACGCTTGAGCAAACTCTTTCGCGTCGCATTGCAGCATCGCACTCAGGAGGGACGGAACCCTTTCATCAACCTCGACATGGAGGAATATCGGGACTTGGAAATCACCGTTCGCGTCTTCGAAGCAACGCTGGATCAGCCGGAATTTCAGTCCTTGCATGCAGGTCTTGCCCTGCAGGCCTACCTGCCCGATTCCTTCACCTGGCAACAGCAACTCACGCAGTGGGCAATGCAGCGCGTCAGCAACGGAGGTGCCCCGATCAAAATCCGGCTGGTCAAGGGGGCCAACATGGAAATGGAGTCCACCGAAGCAGCACTTCGAGGATGGCCCATCGCAACCTTCCGTGAAAAACTGGATACCGACGCCAATTATCGGCGCATGCTCGCCTATGCGCTCTCCCCCGAGCACGCCGCTGCTGCCCACATTGGCACCGCATCCCACAACCTGTTTGAACAGGCATGGGCAGTCACCCTGGCAAAACAGTTGGGCAGCGAAGCCTACCACAGTATTGAAATGCTCGAAGGCATGAGCGAGTCCGCGCGCCTCGCCATCCGGGACTTAACCCAGCCCGTCCTGCTCTACGCACCCTGCGCAAAACGCGAGCAGTTCACCAACGCGATTGCCTACCTGGTGCGCCGTCTCGACGAAAATACCGGCCACGATCATTTCATTCGCTACTCCTTCGGACTCAAGCTCGGCAGCGATGCATGGGAATCTCAGAAACAAGCCTTCCTCGCTGCGTTTGAGCGGGTGGATCGCCTTCGAACACAGCCTTTTCGCCGGCAGAATCGCCTGAAGGATCCGTGCGATTCATCCACGGGAACCCTCTCACTCGATGGATGCTTTCGCAGTGAAGCGGATACCGATTTCACCCTGCCCGCAAACCGCGAATGGGCCGCTCAGATCCGTCAACGCTGGAAAAAAACAACGGCAGATCCGATCAATTCCCTGCCCGTGGTTGTGGCGGGAGTCTCCCACTTCTCAAATCGAAAGCGGCACAGGGTCAAAGATCGATCTGACTCCTTCGACGGCATCCCCATCGCCGAAGCGGCACTGGCAAACATTGAGGACATTGCGCTCGCTGTGAACTCCGCCAGATCCGATCCCGATGCCTGGCGCACGCGCAGCGCATCCGAAAGGTGCGATGCGCTGCGCGCAGTCGCCCGCAAGGTGAGAGAGCATCGCGGGGATCTCATCGGCGTAGCGGCCGCTGAACTCGGCAAAGCCTTCACCGAAACCGATGTCGAGGTATCGGAGGCAGTGGATTTTCTGGAATACTACGCACACAGTGCCGAACGCTGGTATGCACACCCCGGCGTGGAGGTCCAGCCACAGGGAGTGGGAGTGGTGGTTTCCCCTTGGAATTTCCCGATTGCGATCCCGCTGGGGGGTGTGGCTGCTGCACTCGCCGCAGGCAACACGGTTATCCTCAAACCCGCGAGTTCAGCGATCTACTGTGCTCACCAGATCTGTCAGTGTTTCTGGGAGGCTGGCATTTCGCAAAACACGCTTCAGCTGCTGCCCTGTTCGGGATCACTTGCTGGCCAGCACCTGATCTCGAATCCGGATGTCGATTTTGTCATTCTCACGGGCGGAGAGTCCACCGCCCAACAGATGCTGCACACGCGCCCCGACCTGCTGCTTGCCGCCGAAACGGGTGGCAAGGACGCCACCATTGTCACTGCAATGGCGGATCGGGATCAGGCCATCCGCAATGTGATTCACTCCGCCTTCTCCAACTCTGGTCAAAAATGTTCGGCGACTTCCCTGCTCATTCTCGAACGGGAAGTCTATGAAGATGCTGGCTTTCGGGATGCGCTGGTCGACGCTGCCATGAGCTTGAATGTGGGTTCCCCGTGGGACTTCAAAAACCGATTGACGCTGCTCGAATCCGAAGCATCAGGTGCATTGCGCCACGCACTCGACACGCTCGAACCCGAGGAATCCTGGGCACTGCCTCCCTCCTGGGTCGACGATCATGCCCTGAAACTCAAACCCTGCATCAAGTGGGGAGTGAAACAGGGAAGTTTTTGCCACAGGACCGAACTTTTTGGACCCCTGCTCTCCGTCATGTGTGCCGACAACCTGACGCACGCCATCGAACTGGTCAACGCAACGGGTTATGGCCTGACCTCCGGACTGGAATCCCTGGACGAGCGGGAAATTCAACAGTGGAAGCAATGCATCCATGCGGGAAATCTGTATGTCAACCGCAGCACAACCGGAGCCATTGTGCTGCGTCAACCCTTCGGCGGTCTCGGAAAATCCGCAGTGGGTGCCGGTCGCAAGGTCGGTACGCACAACTATCTCAGTCAGTTCATGCGCTTCCGCGACCGGGAATCGACAGCATCCATCCAACCCATATCCAAGGCCGACCAGGACAACACTGATACGTCCGGCATCGCGTTTCTGCAGCCCAACACTTTCCTGCTCGCCCCGTTTTTCCATCCTGGGCAAGTCGACAAGCTGCGCCGTGCGGCAAAGTCTTACGCCGTCGCGCTGCACACCGAGTTCTCCCGCACCCACGATGCGTTTCGCATCCGCGGAGAACACAATGCTTTTCGCTACCTGCCCACCAGGCGCATCTGCATCCGCGCCGAACAGGGATTCGACCCGCTCAACCTGTGGCTGCGCATCCTCGGTGTCGCCACCTCGGGTGTGGATTTTGACGTGCGATTCGAGGGCGAAACCGAGTGGCTCGAACACCTTCGCGGGATGCGAAACCACTTCCCGAAATTGAGTTCGATTGAAGTGACACCCGACGCTCCACTCATCCACTATCTTGCCGAATACTCGCGCCTGCTCTACTGCAACCCTGCAAATATCCCACCTGAAATCTTCGAAGGCGCGTCACGGACATCCATCTTCATCCCCCGACAGCCACCTCTGCTGGACGGGCGACTTGAGTTGTTGCACTCCTACGAGGAGCAGGTGATTTCCCACAGCTATCACCGCTACGGCAATACTGCCGCAGCTGGGAAATGAAACCCTGCCCATGTCCCGAAGGGTAGCAGTACTTCCTGCGCACTCCAGAAATTTGGGTAGCGGGACTTCCTGCGCACTCCACAAATCAAGGTAACGGGAGCTTCCAGCTCGCGAATTTCCCAAAGTAGAGGGAGCTTCCAGCTCGCTCCTTCCCCCATCCTTCCTGCGGCAATCAGGATGCTCATCCCACTTTGGAACTGGCGAGCTGGAAGCTCCCCCTACTTTGTCCGACAGGGGAGCATACGATTTCCAGCCAGATATGCTTGAGCATTCTGCAAACTGAGCTAGGTTTTAATTAATCGATTAATCCCCTTCGACTTGAACATAAACCCTTCGATGAAACAAACTACCCAACTCCTGCTGCTGTCGTGCCTCACCCTAGGCGCGTTCACTGGCAACCTTCACAGTCAGGCACCTTTCACCCTCCAGGAGGGTTACCGAAGTGCTTTCCACATCGGTGTCGCCCTCAATTCGCGCACCTATGTCGAACAAAACGCCCGACTCAATCAAATCGTCAGGGACCACTTCAGTCTGGTGGTCGCCGAAAACGATTTCAAATGGCAGGCGCTGCAACCGCGACAAGATCAGTTCAACTTTAACAATGCCGACGCCATGATGACGCTTGCCGAGTCGCAGGGTAAGCGCGTGCACGGGCACGTGCTCGTGTGGCACTCGCAAACACCCGATTGGGTCTTTCAAAACGCCTCCGGTGGAGACCTCACTCGGGATCAGCTGATCGAGCGCATGCAGACCCACATCCGCACGGTCATGACGCGTTACAAAGGGCGTGTGCAATCCTGGGATGTTGTCAACGAAGCCTTTGAAGACAATGGTTCCCTGCGCAACAGTCCGTGGCGGCGCATCATCGGAGATGACTACCTTGAGATCGCCTTTCGCACAGCGCACGAGGTCGACCCCGATGCCATTCTGGTTTATAACGACTACGGATGGGCCAGCGATGCCAAGCGCCAGGCCATTGTCGCCATGGCCAATGATTTTCGGCAGCGCGGTGTTCCCATTCATGGATTGGGGATACAGGGTCATTGGCAGCTCAACTATCCCAGTCAGGCGAAGGTGGATCAGATCCTCACCGACGCAGCATCCACAGGACTCTGGGTGATGGTCACCGAACTCGATATCGACGTGCTTCCCGCTGCATGGGAATACACTGGGGCGGATATTTCCACCTTGTTTGAATACCAGGAAGAACTCGACCCCTATACGGACGGACTTCCCGGCGGTGTGAGTCTGGAGCAGGCTCAACGCTATCGAAGTGTCTTCGATATTTTTCTCAAACACCAGGCCTCCCTCTACACGATCACATTTTGGGGCGTCACCGACCGGGATTCCTGGTTGAACAACTTTCCAGTACGCGGTCGAACCAACCACCCGATGCTTTTTGACCGGGACGGCAACGCCAAGCCGGCGTTCTTTGAACTGCTTGAGATCGCTCCCGATGCAAAGGCACCCGTCAGCCTGAATACCGATGCCCCACAACTGATCCCCTTGCACCGCTTCCATCGCCGGGCTAACAACAGTCACTTCTTCACCGCCAACCCGGATGAATACCAGACGCTCGCGAGTTTCCCACCGGGAGGGCCTTGGGAGTATCAGGGAGTTTCTCACTACGTAGCTGCAAATCATACCCACATCACCCACCCTGTTTATCGCCTGTTCAATCGCATCTCTGGTGCCCACTTTTACACCGCCAATCGCGAGGAAATGCTCGGTGTGCTGGGTCATCCCGCGCGCATTTTCAGCTATGAAGGCATTGCCTTCTACACCCTGCTGTCACCGGAACCCGGTTCCCAGCCCGTACACCGCTTCTACGCACCACCCACAGGCTCTCACTTTTTCACGATCAGTGAAGCGGAAAAAAACCAACTGCAGGGGTCCATGTCTTCAGACCAGCTCGACTACGATGGCGTCGCCTGGTTTGCCTACCCCTGAGACAATGCGTTGCTCCGCTCTTCAACCATCCCCGATCCAACACACCGGACAACCAGCATCATTCCTTCCTCAACTTCGCCGCACAATTGTATCGTGCGGAAGCGGCATCGGACTCGCATAGTCCAAAATGTAGTGCAACCCACGGCTCTCCCGGCGCTGCATCGCACAGTACACAATCAGCTCCGCCACCTGGATCAGGTTGCGCAGTTCAATCAGTGGAGCGTCCACTTTGAAATTCCAGTAGTAATCATTGATCTCGCGCGCGAGGTTGTGAATGCGGGTGTTCGCACGTTCCAAACGCTTCGTCGTGCGCACAATGCCCACATAGTCCCACATCGCGCGCTTGAGTTCATCCAGACTGTGAGCCAGCACAACGCGTTCATCAGAGTCCTGCACGTTGCCATCGACCCAGGAGGGAACTTCCACAATTGGTAAATCCGATTCCTTCACAAACTGCACCACCCGCTGCGCACCACGATGGGCCATGACCACCGCCTCCAGCAGGGAATTGGAAGCCAGTCGATTGCCGCCATGCAAGCCGGTGCAGGCGACTTCACCACAGGCATACAAGCCTTTGAGCGAGGTTTCAGCGGAAAGGTTGGTGCGAATGCCACCGCAGAGGTAGTGTGCCGCCGGAACCACCGGAATCCAATCCTTCGGAGGTTGCAGGCCAATCTGCTGGCAAGCCGCGAGGATATTCGGAAAACGCGTGCTAAAGGTATCGGTCGAAATCGGCCCACAATCCAGCCACACATGCGAATCCCCGGTCTTTTTCATTTCCGCGTCAATGGCTCGCGCCACGACATCGCGCGGAGCCAGATCGCGCAAAGGATGGTAGTCCTTCATGAAAGCGCGCCCCCGGCGGTCCCGTAGAATCGCACCTTCTCCACGAACGGCTTCGCTCACGAGAAATCGCTCATTGCCCAGGCTGTGAAGCGCCGTCGGGTGAAACTGGATGAACTCCATGTTGCGAATCTCAACGCCCGCACGATAGGCCATGGCGATGCCATCACCCGTCGCAATCGACGGATTTGTCGTGTATTGGTAACAGTACCCAATGCCACCCGTAGCCAGCATGACCACCTTGGCCCGCATGGTGATGACTTCATTGCGCTGCTCGCAATACACGTAGAGACCCGTAACGCGATCCTCCTGCTCCTCACTGGCAAACCCGAACTTGCGCATCTTGCGCAGAGTAATCAAATCAATCGCAATGGCATGCTCGCGAAACTCGATGTTGGGATGGTTGCGCACCGCATTCAGATAGGCCTGCTCAATCGCACGTCCCGTCATGTCCTCCACATGCAGAATGCGTCGTTTCGAATGCCCTCCCTCCTTGCCAAGAGAGACGCGCCCATCGCCCAGCTTGCTGAACTCCACACCCAAACGGCGAATCGCTTCGATGCGTTCGGGCCCATCCCTTACCACCTCTTTCACCACATCCTCGTTACAGAGTCCAGCACCCGCCTGAAGCGTATCTTCAATGTGATGGTCAAACCCGTCTGACTCGGACGTCACGCAGGCGATGCCTCCCTGCGCATAGTTGGTGTTGGATTCATCCCCACCCTTTTTGGTCACCACGCAGGTCTTCAACCCCGCATTCGCCACATCGATCGCAAAGCTTAATCCAGCAATGCCACTGCCCGCCACAATCACATCGTAGTCCATAAACGACTCACCAAACACCAACTTTCCCGCGAGGTCAAAAACGAAGCACTGCCCCCAAGCAGCCAGGTTCTCAATTCACCCCAACAGTAGCGGGAGCTTCCAGCTCGCGCTTCATCTCCAAAATTCGCACCACTCCATAATAACCCATCACAGTGCTTTTTTTCATCCTCCCTCCACACTGCTTCACCGTTACCCCCCTGCCAACACCCATGTTACAAGATCTCCACATTTCCCAATTGGGGTTGTCAGCTTCTCCAACAGAAAGTTCATTCGCAGTCAGATGCACCATCCATTCACCACTTTCTGCCTGCTCACTCAGCTGTTGCTCCCAGTATCTGCCAATATTCTGGCCGAGAAAGGAGATCCGTATTCATCCGACCATGTCACAGCCTTCCGCTTCCGGGCAGACTTTGATATCGAACTCGATGAAGAGCAGGGCTGGGCCGCCCCGGCAAATACGGCGCCCATCCAAGTAGTGGACAGCCCGTTCCGCATTCGCTTTGAAGTGGAAAGTCAGGCACTTGGGAAACGCCGTCAGTACAGCCTGCAATACCAACACAATGGCGGCCCCTGGACCTACCTGGAAGCCCATCATTTTCCCTACCCGTCAGCCGCCAGTCCGGCCATGAGCGTTGTGGGCTGCGAAGCCTTCTTCTACGGTGAAGAAGCCGATGATTTGCTCTCAGGCTCCACACTGTCATCCGCACCGGGTGCAGGCATCACCCTGGCCCCAACCACTCCTGGCTGGACTCCAAACTCTCCCAACGGTGAATCGGTTGAATGGGAGTGGACACTGGTGGTGCGACACTGGTGCGATGGACCCATCCAGGTCCTCAACGGCGACACCTTTGCGCTGCGTCTGGTGGATCAACTTGGACGCCCGCTTGAAGGTCTCCTGCCCTCCTTCAAGGTCGAAGTCCCAGCCTTCCATCTCGGAGGAACTTTTGTGGAAACTCCCGCTCGTATTGGACCGTGGGAGGACTCCAGCGGTGCGCTTTATTTCATCATGGAACCCACCGAAACGCACAATCGCATGATGATGATCAAGTCCACTGACGGCGGTCGGACCTGGTTGGAAATCGATCCGGAACATCGCCCTTCCATCGGCGACCTCGAAGGTGTGGCCTCGATCCTTGCTTCGGACGGAACCCTCCACATTGTGCATCAAACCTCTGATGAGGTCGTTTACCATGCATTCGGAACCCACGACCATGCCGCATTTCCCAACCGCTGGATTGCGAATTCTCAGCTCATCGATACTCCAGAGGAACCTTACATTCAGGTCACCGACGTGACACTGCGTCCCGATGGCAGCCTGGTTACCGTGTATGCGAACGGTGATCGCCTTTCCTTCGCCACCCGCAATCCCGATGGAGGCTGGAATCCTGCCCAGCCAATCGACTCCACCAACCCCTTCGGACTGACGAGTCCCTCCATACTCTGTCGTCCCGATGGAATCGTCGAAATCACCTATAAATGCATGGACGGAACGGCATGGGCGTGCGAACTGTCGCCGGACAATACGCTCAGTCCCGCCCATAAATTTGCGGAACACCTCGGAACAATGGAAACCGAGTCCATGGCCATTCTCCCCCTCATTCACCTCAACGAATCCGGGAAGACGATTGTGATATTCCGCCAGGATGATGGATTTCTCTACCTCAGCCAGAAAGCCATGAACAGCTCATGGAGTGAAGCGGTTCAGGTGTCAGACCGCACCGTGATCAGTGGTCCGGTTGACTCCGATCAGGTCACTGCCGATGTGATCGCCTTCGAGGGAGAGTTGTGGATCGCTTTCATCGCAGAGCACGACCGCGATCTCTACCTCACCCGGGTTGACCCCGAAGCTCCAGCCGTTGAAACCTCACTTCATCTGGTCTCGGATATCGAGGGTTCCTGGGTACGGGGAAACCTGCTGCTGCAGCAGGATGGCTTCCCTCTCTACGGCATGATCTACGATGCAGGAAGCAAGGGTGGCTCCGGGTTCAACCGCTACCTCGCTCATCCGATTCACCGAGAACCCTAAGCTGCCGCAAAAGGGGCCTAACCCGTGCTGGAGTCGTCGCGACCCTGCGACAGCTTTGCGAGTGCGTTGACGATCTCGTCCAGCTGGCTGCGTTCTCCTCCTCCAAAGCCTTCCGCATCCGATTCCTGTAGATGGATCGCTTCTGACTCCCACTGGAGCAGCACTTCACGTTTCTCTGCAACACTCAATGCCTCATCTGCCAGTACATCCGAAGGGCAACCGTAGACTCGCCGTGGGCTTCCAACTGCTTCATGGAATCTCTTTTGCATGCGCTAATCTACTTCATCCTCAACTCAATCGCAACCGAATCACAGAATCCAAGTTCCCTTCCCGCTGGCGCAAACTCCTCCACTGGACGGGCCGACTTGTCGGCAACAACGCTTCAGCAAACCTGACTGGGGTGAATTACTCGTGCGCGTGGATCGCATTTCCAGATTCTGGCAAACCACTCTCACTTCGGTCTCTGCTTGCCAGTTTCTGCAAATCATGCAAGACCCAATCTGATGTCACTGCCTCAGTACACCGTCCTCGCCATTCTGTTTCTGACGATCACGTTGTTTCTATGGGGACGATGGCGCCACGACATGGTGGCGATAGCATCCCTACTGGCCTGCGTGATCACGGGTCTGGTTCTGCCAGAACACGCCTTTTCCGGATTTTCGCACCCGGCGGTCATTACCGTTGCCTGTATTCTGATCCTCAGTCGTGCCCTGCAAAATTCCGGGGCGATTGACGCGCTCACACGATGGATTCTTCCCAGTAATGCGGGACCCGCCATGACCCTGCTTTGCCTGACTGGCCTGGGAGCACTGCTGTCCGGATTCATGAACAATGTTGGCGCACTGGCACTGTTGATGCCGGTCGCCATACAACTGTCCAAACGCCTCGAAATGGCACCCGGCAAGGTACTGATGCCGCTGGCGTTTGGAACCATCCTGGGCGGCATGACCACCTTGATCGGTACCCCGCCCAACCTCATTGTCTCTGGATTTCGCGCCGAGCAGGGTCCATCGGCGTTTCAAATGTTTGATTTTGCTCCCATCGGATTTTCGATTGCGGCAGTCGGTGTGATTTTCATCAGTTTCATCGGTTATCGACTCGTGCCAGCCCGACGTGCGCAGACTGAAGGGTTTGATACGGCATCCTACCTGACCGAAGCCCGGGTACCCGCAAAAAGCAAGGCGGTCGGCATGTCGCTGCGGGAGGTCGAAGCCGCAATGGGATCGGCAGATGCCCAGGTCGTTGGTTTGATCCGCAACGAAGTTCGCCTCCATGCGCCGGGTGGCGGACGATTGATCAAGGGAAACGACATCCTTATTTTTGAGGCCGACGCTGAAGCCCTTCCCAATGCGCTTACCGAACTGGGACTGAAACTGGAAGAGGCGGGTAAATCTGAGGATGAATCAGAAGAAAAATCCGATCCCGAAACACCACGCGAAGACAGT
>JBEGIR010000045.1 GCA_040224245.1 Puniceicoccaceae bacterium
TCCATCAAAACGCTATTGCCTCTTTCCTCCGACGAGTTTTATTCCCATTCTCGGAAAGAGGCAATCGATCCACGAAGGGCTCAACGTCATATACAATTTTCTCGTCCACCTGTCCAAACAACCGAGACCACCTCACAGGGCACAGAGAACACAGAGAGGGAAGACTTTGGATGGGTTTTGTGTTTTTTGTGATGTTTGTGGCTGGATCCTTCAAATCTTCATGAGTGAGGGATGGGATGGTGAAGAGGAGATTGGAACCCAAAGGGTGCAAAGAACCCGAAGAAGATCAGATGGTTTGGGGTGAACGAGGTGGTTTTTTGATCTTCCAATTTGGAATACCAAGCCAGTCACTTTGGAAACGAAGGTGCTTTCGAATCGACCCGATGCTGCAATGATCCTGACGGCAGCGGTGTTTTCCAATCCTGTGGCGAGGAGTGAACTCAAAGCTGTTTAGACCCGCCCCACTTCTAAACCCCTCGAATTCGAGGGGTTTAAGACCGGGTGTGGAGAGTTGATGCAAACCGTTGGATGAAACCACAGTTCGGTTGGCTCCACACGCCAGAGGCGGGTCTTCGGGAGACCCGCAGTGGGTATGGAGGAGGAGCGATGAGGAATGGTAAGGGAGCGAACGGAGGACGGCGGAAGTTTGACCTTTTCGGTCTGGTGAAATTGGTGGAGGAGTGAGCCAGTGCATGGAATCATTCTATCACATGCACAGGGACAAAATCTGTCCATCTGGATAACTTGTGAATAAGTTTTTGTGGGTTCTGTGAAGCAGGGTTATAGCCACAAAGTAAACAGAGACGGGGGATGTTTTTGTGATCTATGTGGCTCGAGGATTTAACTCGTCATGCTGAAGATTGGCATGGCTCTGGAACTTGGTAGGGAAGAGGTTATAACCACAAAGGGCACAAAGAACACAGGGGGGGGGAAGATGTGTTTTGTGTTTTTTTGTGATCTCTGTGGCTGATCGTCTAGAGTGCGTATTTTTTTATCTCGAAGCGGCAGGACCCGAAGTTGATCAGCAAGCCGTGTTTGAGGCGCGCTGACTTGAGATATCCAAGAATTTGGGCGGTGTGCTCCGGAGCCAGGGTTTTTACAGCTTTGAGTTCGAGAATGAGCCAGTCTTCGAGTAGAATGTCTGCGAAATAGTCGCCAAGGACGGTTCCATCTTCATCATAAACCCTGATGGGTTCTTGTTGTCTGACTGTGAATCCAGATTTTGTCAGTCGGTTGGCTAGTGCGTTTTCATATACCTTTTCCAGGTGAACATGTCCGTGATAGGTGTGAATATCGTATCCTGTCTGTCTGACGTGATTACAAACGGCCTTAACTTCTTCATTGGGTTTCATATTCTTGGCTGGATTTGAGTGGTAGGGAAGAGGTTATAACCACAAAGGGCACAAAGAACACAGAGAGGTGTGTGTTGTGATCTCTGTGGCTCGAGGATTTAACTCTGTTTGCGGGAGGGGTGGACGCTGTAGCGTTGGGCGAGTTGGTGGGTGATGGAGCGAAGGTTGTCGCGCAGCTCGGGAGGTTCGATTACTTCGGCGTGGCGGCCCCAGGAGAGCACCCAGCGCTGGATGTCCATGAGGTGATTGAGTGTGTAGGATGCGATGACACTGCCATCACTCTGCTCTTCCAGGCTTTGGGAGGGATGCCATTTGCGCTCGCGCAGAAAGGGGGCGGCTGTGGGGTCGAAATGAATGCGGATGAAGTAGCACTGATCGTGTCCGGTGAAAAGACCGAAGCTCTGGGAGAGGTAAGTCCTGAGATTGAAGGATTCGGGTGGCGTGAAAGTTGTATCGAGCAATGCCAGCGATTCCATGCGAGAGAGCAGAAATTTTCGCGGTTCCCGCTTGGTGGGATCCCAGCAGATGAGTGCCCAGTGGTGCTCCATGTGGGCCAGGTGCAATGGCCAGAGGGTGCGCTGACGGGCGCGACTTTCATCGGGTTTGCGGTAGGAGATGCGGATGCAGCGACTGAGCCGAATGGCCTCCAGTGCGGAACCAAACCAGCGGTGTTCCTGTGTTTCGGAGGTGTCGGGATTGTGAACCGAGAGCAGGGATTCCAAGTCTGTCACAGGGAGGGAGACGGCACCTCCCATGAGGGTTGCAACCTTGGACAGGATGGAGTCGAGCGCCTTGCCGAGGGCGGAACCCTGCCATGCGGCGAAGGTTTGGGAGGCAAGTGTGAGGGAGAGTGCTTCTTCACCCGTAATGCGCAGCAGGGGAAGGTATTCGCTTTCGGTATCGCAGAAATAACTTTTGGAATTGGGATCCCAGTGGATCTTCATGCCTAAGTCTTCGCGCATGTATCGCAGGTAACGCTTGATTGTGCGGTCGCTCAAGCCCAGGCGTTCGCCGAGTGTGCTTGTTGTGATTTTCCGACCGGAATGCAAGGCATTGTAGATCAGGAGCAGGCGATCAATCGGGGGGCGCGAGGTGGAGTCAGGCATGGATCGGGAGAAAGGATGCGGAAGGGTCAGAATTACTCATTGTACGAAGTGGTGGATACTGGGCAATCTTTTGCATTGGGATCGTTTTGCAGAATTGAGCGAAATCCCAAAGGGAAAGTGGAATCGATAAAGAACTGAAATAATGTTCACTTGAAGCTTGCATTGTGAGAAGCCTGAAGGATCATGGATTTGCGTTTGCTGCTTTGCGGGAAATGCGCTTTTTCGGAGGAAACTATGATTCAGGCAGCACCCATCACAACATCGGCCACGCACATCCTTTTGCGTGGTGTGCGACAGAACAATCTCAAGGGGATTGATGTGGATATCCCACTTGGCAAGCTGACGGTGGTCACCGGGCTGAGTGGCAGTGGGAAATCATCGCTGGTATTTGAGACCCTGCATGCAGAGGGACAGCGGCGCTATGTGGAAACCTTCAGTGCCTATACGCGGCAGTTTCTGGATCTGCTGGACAAACCCGATGTGGAGTCCGTTACGAACATCCGTCCTTCGATTGCAATCCAGCAGACCAATACCGTCAAGACCTCGCGTTCCACTGTGGGCACGATGACCGAGCTGTGTGATTATTTCAAAGTGTGGTTCAACCATCACTGCGAGTGTTTTGATCCCGAGACGGGAGAGCGTGTGATTGATGAGTATCCGGAAGTGATCTGGGCCGGACTTGAATCGCAGAAATGGAGTGCACCAGTCCTGATCGCTTTTCGCATCCGCAAACCCGGGAACCTGGACTGGGCAGAGGTGATTGCCCCGCTGATCAGCCAGGGGTACTCGCGCTTCCTTCGGGATGGCAAGGTGGGCAAGCTGGGGGAAATCGAACCTGAGAAACTCGACCATGCTGAACTCGTGGTCATCCAGGATCGAATTCGAATCGATGAGGCCAATCGTTCCCGGTTTCTCGATTCAACGGGAAACGCACAGCATTTTGGAAATGGGGCAGTCGAGCTGTACCATGATTCGGGCGAGTTCATTGGCGCCTACACGCGTGGCCTGCACTCGGCGAAGAGCGGACGGAAGTTTCGGGACAAAAGCGCAGCGCTGTTTTCGTTTAACACTCCGATTGGGGCCTGTCCGAAGTGCAGGGGCTTTGGCAGGGTGATCGAGATCGACTACGGACTGGTCATTCCCGATACTTCGGTGTCGATTGATGATGGTGCGATCCGTGCCTTCAGCGGGGAAGTGTATCAGGAGAGTCTTTTTGATCTGCAGCGCGCTTGCCGGAATAAGAAGATCCGCACAGATGTGCCCTGGCGGGAGATGAAGGCCGAGCATCTTGCCTTTGTGATGGAGGGAGAGCCGGGCTACCAGCAGGGAGACTTTGAGCGGAAAGGGTCGTGGTATGGTGTGAAGCGGTTTTTTGATTTTCTTCAGGGCACGAGCTACAAAATGCACGTACGCGTGTTTCTGTCGAAGTATCGGTCCTACGTGAATTGCCCAGCCTGTAATGGGGCGCGCCTGCAGCCGGAATCGCTGTGCTGGAAGTGGGAAGGATATCGACTGCCAGACCTATACGAGTTGCCCGTGCGGGACCTGCACGCCTTGCTCCTGGAGAAGACGAAATCCACTGGAAACGCGCAGGTTGATTCGGCTCGTGAGGCCATCCTGAGCCGTCTTTCCTACCTCAACGATGTGGGCTTGGGTTACCTGACCCTGAACCGCAGTTCCCGCACCTTGTCAGGAGGAGAAGTGGAGCGGGTGAATCTGACAGCCTGCCTGGGGACGCGATTGACGGACACGTTGTTTGTTCTGGATGAACCATCGGTGGGTCTGCATGCGCGGGATATCAATCGCCTGATCCGCATCCTCAAACTGCTCACGGGACTCGGAAATACGGTGGTGCTGGTTGAGCATGATGAGTCGGTCATGCGCGCTGCGGACTATCTGATCGAAATCGGACCGCGCCCCGGGCGAAACGGGGGAACGGTGGTGTTTGAGGGAGACTACGATGCGATACGGGTTCATCCCGATTCCATCACAGGTGCCTATCTTAGCGGACGCCGCAAAATCGATGGAACCGCACACCGTCTGCCTGTCGATCTGCCGCGCCTTCCCATGGCCTCGTCGACTATTGCACGGATATCAGATGGAGAACAACCCGCGATCCAGATACGCGGTGCGAGCAAGCACAACTTGAAGGATGTGGATGTGGACGTTCCGCTGAACCGCTTTGTCTGCCTGACCGGGGTGTCGGGTTCGGGCAAGAGCACCCTCATGAATCATGTGCTGTACCAGGGACTGTTGCAGCAACGTGGGCGGGTGGTGGAGGACGTCGCAACGATCCGATCCCTGACCATTCCCTTTGATCTGGATCTGATGCTGGTTGACCAGTCGGCGATCAGCCGCACACCGCGGTCGAATCCGGCCCTGTTTGTGGATGTATGGGAACCGATTCGTAAACTGTTTGCGTCGACCGAAACGGCCAAAGCATCGGGGTTTACGCATTCCGAATTTTCCTTCAACAGTGGGAATGGACGCTGCGAGCACTGTCAGGGACTGGGATACGAAAAGGTGGAGATGCAATTTTTATCCGACGTGTTTGTGAAGTGCCCTGTTTGTGAAGGGAAACGGTTCAAGCAGGAGATCCTCGAAACCCGCTGGCACGGACATTCGATAGCCGATGTGTTGGAGATGGACATTGCCGAGGCGCTGGAAGTGTTTCGCAAGGTGCCGAAGGTGGCAAATGGACTGAAGGTGCTCGTCGAAGTCGGGTTGGGGTATCTGCAAATGGGACAGCCGCTGAATACCTTGTCAGGAGGGGAATCCCAGCGCCTGAAGCTGGTCAGCTTTCTGTCCAAACTTGAAGACGGTGCGAAACCATCGTTGATCCTTTTGGACGAGCCGACGACGGGGCTGCACCGGGAGGATGTGAACGTGTTGCTTGGCATTCTGCGCAAAATGGTGGACCGTGGACATTCCCTGCTCGTGATTGAGCATCACCTCGATGTGATTCTTGCGGCGGATTGGGTGATTGAAATGGGGCCGGAAGCGGGCTTGGAAGGCGGCAGGGTGGTTGCCGTGGGCGAACCGGAATGGATTGCGGAGCAGACGACGGTGACGGCGCCCTTCCTGCGAGGATCACAACCGGAGAATGAATCCGGGATGCGGTTGCAGGCTGCGGAGGATTTGTCGAACTATGGCAGCCTTTCGTCTATACCGGAGTGGGCACGGGAATCGCGCACGGAACTCGCCGTGCTGGGTGCGCGGGAGCACAACCTGCGGAATCTGGACGTGCGCATCCCGACGCACGCGATCACGGTGGTTACAGGGGTGTCGGGATCGGGCAAATCCTCACTGGCATTTGACATCATTTTTGCGGAAGGGCAGCGCCGATTCATGGAATCAATGTCCTCCTATGCCCGGCAGTTTGTGGAGCAATTGCCGCGACCGGACATTGATGAGTTGCGCGGGATTTCTCCCACCGTTGCGATTGAGCAGCGTGTCACACGTGGCAGTCGCAAATCTACAGTTGCTACGATTACGGAAGTGGCTCAGTACCTGCGCCTGCTGTATGCGCGCATAGGCGTGCAACACAGTCCGGTGACGGGCCAGGCGGTGGTTGCGCTTCCATTTGCGGTAGTGCAGGCAAATGCGGAACGCACTGTGCTGGAGTGGATGGAGTCAAACTCGCGCAAGACAGGGCGATTGTTTCTCTGTGCTCCGGTGATTCGCGGTCGAAAAGGCCATCATCAACCCCTTGCAAACTGGGCATCGGAACGAGGATACGAATGGATGCGTTGTGATGGAGTGCGTGTGAAGGTAAGCGAGTTCAAGAAGCTCAACCGTTACCAGGAGCACGATGTTGAAGTCATTACCCGAGTGTTGGATGGGAACGCAGAGCCTGAACACATCACCGAATTTGTCGATGCAATGAAGGAGACTGACAAGCTGGGAAAGGGCAGTTTTTTCCTGCTCGATGACAAGGCGCAAATTCTCGGAAACTTCTCCACCAGCCGCATCGATCCGAGCACGGGCATGGCCTTTCCAGAGCTGGACCCCAAGCATTTCTCCTGGAACTCCTCACGAGGCTGGTGTCCTACCTGTCACGGATATGGGAAGATTTATTCGTGGTTGTTGGAGGAAGACGACAGCCTGCCGCGACACATTGCCAATTTGCCCGATGGCACCCCGTGCCCCGAGTGTGGCGGTGATCGACTGAACTTGCTGAGTCGCCATGTGAAGCTCTACTTTCGCGATGGCAGCACCGCGAGTCTGCCAGAATTGCTGCGACTAACCTCAGAGGAGTTGCTTGAGCGCTTGACGCAACTGGAACTCGATGCACGCAGCGAGGCCATTTTGACAGACATTTACCCGCAGATTCGGGAGCGCCTGCAGTTCATGGGACAGGTGGGCATCGAATACCTTTCGCTGGACCGCGAAACCGCAACGCTGTCGGGAGGAGAGGCCCAGCGCATTCGACTGGCATCGCAACTGGGAACGAACCTGACGGGTGTGCTCTATGTGCTCGACGAACCCTCCATCGGATTGCATCCGCAGGATAACGAGCGCCTGATTCAATCGCTGGAGCACCTGCGAGAGAAGGGGAACACCCTGATTGTGGTGGAACACGATGAGGACATGATGCGCCGTTCGGACTACCTCATCGACCTTGGCCCAGGAGCGGGGGTGCATGGCGGCGCGATCATCGCACAAGGTACAGCGGAGCAGGTCATGCAGCATGACAGCTCCCTCACCGGGCGTTACCTCAGCAAGGGAATTCCCCATCCTTTGAAAGGACAGTATCGTGTGCTACCGGCACCGTATCAAGCACGTCGCAAGGATAGTGATGCGGAGTGGCTGATCCTGCAAAAAGCAAATTTGCGCAACCTGAAGGGTGACGACCTGCATCTGCCGCTGGGGCGTTTGATCATGGTCTGCGGGGTTTCGGGCGCAGGCAAGTCCACGTTGATTCGGGACCTGCTCATGCCAACGCTCCAGCATGCGATCAACCGTGAGATGGATCGACTCGATGCGAGGACGGCCAGGGCGGCAGATCTGTTTGTTGAAACCAAAGGACCTCGCCTGGCGGACTATCCTTTTGCACGCCTGATCAATGCGGATGCGATTCACAAGGTGATTGAGATGGACCAGAGTCCGATCGGGAAGACACCGCGTTCGAATCCGGCAACCTACATCGGAATCTTTGATACGATTCGACAGATTTTTGCTTCCACACCTGAGGCAAAAATGAAGGGTTTTGACGCAGGAACGTTTTCTTTCAACACGAACAAAGGACGATGTGAGGCCTGCAGTGGTGCGGGTCGGATCAAGTTGGAGATGGGCTTCATGCCGGATACTTATGTGACTTGTGACAGCTGCAATGGATCGCGCTACAAAGACGAGATTCAGGACATTCGCTGGAATGGGAAGAGCATTGTCGATGTGTTGAACATGCCCTTTGAAGAGGCACTTGAGTTTTTTGATTTCCACAGCGGTTTGCAACAAGTGCTGCAGCTCATGGTGGATACGGGGCTGGGCTATATCAAACTCGGGCAGAGTTCACCCACCTTGTCGGGTGGAGAAGCACAGCGCATGAAGTTGGTGAGTGAGCTGACCAAAGGGGTGACTTCCTACAAGGATCGCAGCCGTGGGATTCAGCGGAAAAACCTCTACATACTGGAGGAACCCACGATAGGACTGCACCAGAGCGACTGTGAAAAACTGATAGAACTCATGCACAAGCTCGTCGATCAGGGGCACACAGTGGTGGTGATTGAGCACCATGTGGACTTGCTTGCGGAGGCAGACTACATCGTCGAAGTTGGCCCTGGAAGTGGTGAAAACGGAGGGCGAATTCTGTACCAGGGTGATTTGCAAGAATTCTTGAAGCAGAAAAAGAGTGCCACGGCACCCTTCCTGCGAAGCCTGAAACCCCAAACCGCACTGCGCTGATGCTCATGCAGCGATGTGGCACGTGCGAGAGGAAAGGAAAATTGCGGCATTTTTCACAAAGGCATCGATCCGCAATGCGGATTGTGGGGTGTGCACTGACAGTGTTGGCACTAAGTATCTGTGCCGACGCAGCTCCGGAAACCCGGTTGCCGTGGGAACAGGCGCAGTTTTTCCACGATGGTGTGGTACGCCAATATCGCTACTGGGTGCCTGATGCGTCAGAATCGGCCTGTGCGGTGCTCATCCTCCTTCACGATGCGGATGAAAACCTGCAGACCGTGTTTGACCGCTCCTCCGCTGCCAACCGCCGCTGGCAGCAATTGGCGCAGTCCGAAGGATTCATTCTGTTGGTTCCCAATGGAACAGACCTTCGCACGGGCAAAGGTCGCGGGCAGCGGCTGCACTGGAACGATTGTCGCCCCAACAACGAACGACGGCACCGCTCGTCGGTGAGTGATGACGTCGCGTTCCTTCGCGAGGTGATTGAACGTGTGGCCAGAGAGCACCATGTGGATGCTTCCCGAATCTATGCGACGGGTGCGGGCGAGGGTGGCTTGATGGCGATGCGACTCGCCTTTGAAGCCCCGGATATCGTTGCTGCAGTTTCCAGCATTCATGCAACATTGCCATTCAATACGGATTGTGAGCGTTCACGCGTACCGGTTCCGATGCTCCTGATCAACAGTACGCAGGATTCCCGGTTTCGCTGGAATGGTGGCAACCTGGGAGAGAGGCATGGGTTGATGATGGCGGTTCCGCGCATGCGCAAGCTATTGATTGCCTACAACTGGGCGAGAGAGGATGAGGCCCGACATGAAACACGGCCCGACCATGATCCTGCGGACGGTTGCACTGTTGAGCGGATGTGGGTCCCTGGGTCCGAGCGGGGTGCGGATGTTTGTTTCTACACGATTGAGGGAGGAGGGCACGCTCTGCCGTCTCGTGTGCATGGATTATCCGAACGCGATGTCGCGCGCATTGGACCGCAGTGTCGTGATATCGAAATGGTGGATGAGTCGTGGCAGTTTTTGCGGAACTACACGTTGGCCGCTGATGAATAACGAAGCGATTGAAATTGAATTCTCTGTCGGGAACTCTGTAGGATTTGGCCATGAAGCCCCTTGTCCGGTATCCCGCGAGACTCATTGCGCTGGCTGTTCTGTCGATGCCAATGCTGCAATCGTGTGACTCAGGATCCTCACCCAAAACCCAACCTGCGCCCGCAACTCAAAGTCAGCGCACTCTCAGTTACCAGCGAAGTTCGGGTGCGGACATTGAAGACCTCCATCTTCTGAAAAGCACCCATATCGGGGCAGAGGTTGGAGATCGTCCCTGGATCGCACAGACCAACTTGGTCGATTTGGATCAGGATGGTCGACTCGATGTGTTAGCCTGTGAGTCGAAACACAACACAGTGCTCTGGCTGCGCCAGCTCGAAGATGGAAGTTTTGAAGAAATCCTGATTGCTGAGAATATGCGGGCACCGGTGAGGGTGGAGGTTGCTGACATGGATCATGACGGAGACCTGGATATTATCGTCTCGAGCATGAGTGTCGTTTTTCCTAATAACGATCAGATCGGCGCGATTTTTATACTCGAAAACGACGGAAACCAGAACTTCACAACTCATCTCATTATCGACAATATTGCGCGGGTAGTGGATGCCCGGGCAGCGGATTTTGATGGGGATGGACAACTGGATCTGGCGGTGGCGCAGTTTGGGTATGACCAGGGAGAAGTGCGTTGGATGCGACGGACGGGTCCATGGGAATTTGAGAGCGAGACTCTGCTAAACCTTTCGGGACCGACCAATGTTTGTGTGGCTGACTTTGACGGAAACGGAACGCTCGATTTTGCAGTGTTGGTCTCGCAGCAGTGGGAGGAGATCCATTTGTTTCTGAATGATGGAAAGGGCAAGTTTGAATCGAAACTGATCTGGGGTTCCACCAACGAAGACTACTCTTGCAGTGGCATGACGTTGACTGATCTCAACCGCGACGGTCGTCCCGATCTGTTGTTCTCCAATGGCGATGGATTT
This sequence comes from Puniceicoccaceae bacterium, assembly GCA_040224245.1. NCBI lineage: Bacteria > Pseudomonadati > Verrucomicrobiota > Opitutia > Puniceicoccales > Puniceicoccaceae > Puniceicoccaceae bacterium. Next base: position 10,401 of record JBEGIR010000045.1, read on the forward strand.
GGACCCAACCCCGAACCCGGACCCAAACCGTGGCACGGGGTACAGTGGCTGGAAAACAAAGGCAATGGATTCTTCCAGTTTCACCGAATCGGCGATCTGGGAGGTGCCTACTGTCCCATAGGAGTGGATTTTGACGGAGATGGGGACATGGACGTGGTTGCGCTGAGCAGCTTCAACGACTGGAGCAAACCCAAGGCAATTTCGATGGCATGGTATGAAAATACCGGCGGGGAACGCTTTCGCCGACGTGTCTTGGCCTATGAACCCATCCAGCTGCTGACCGTGGATGCGGGTCGTGTGAGAGGTCCCGATGCGCCACTGGCATTCGTGACGGGTGGATTTCACGCCTATCCTCCCTATTATCCTCAGAGCCGGATCTTGCTTTGGGAGTTTGTGAACGAACCGAATTGAAATGAAGTTTTTTCGAATGAGAAGAAATCCCTGGATGAGACGGCCGGTATCGGATGTCTTTCTGACTTGGGCGATTGTACTTTTTGCCCTGATGTCACTGATGGCATTGGTGGGATGTGGTAGTGGGAAATCAGCCGCAATTCCCGCAGAATTGCGAGAGCAACTACCTGAGCAACCCGATCTGAGTACGGCACACAAAGCATTGCAGACTCGTGTTGTTTCGGCGATGCAAGTGGCAGTCTCTGACGATGCCACCCTGGAATCGATTCGGGAATTGAGCCGGCTCTACCATGCAAACGGATTTTTGCAGGAAGCCATGGGGTGTTACGAAGTCTTGCTGGCGCTCGAGCCGCAGAATCCGCGGTGGAAGCACCTCTTTGCGTTTTTGCTGGCGACCTATGGCTATGCCGATGATGCCGTGATGTTGTGGCGTGACACAGTGGCACTTGACCCTGAATACCTGCCCGCGCGCATTCGATTGGGTGATGTATTGTTGAAATCCAATCGTATCGATGAGGCTAAGGCTGTGTATGCCGAAGCACGGGAGCTGGACCCGCGCAACCCATATGCACTGCTTGGGCTGGCGCGACTGGCGATGGAAGAAGCGGAATGGGAACAAGCGAAAGTGCAGCTGGAGGCGGCATCCCGGCATTCGGATGGCAAGATAGGGCGTGACCTTCTGGTGACGGTTTATGAAAAAATGGGCAAGGATCAGATGGCAAACATGCTCAGGGGTGAGGCAAAGGCATCGGGCAGCTTTGTGGATATTCCCGATCCATGGCTGGCAGACCTGATGGTGGATTGTTACGACCCTGTGCAGCTGATGAACATGGGGGGCATGGCTGCATTTGGAGGTGACATCTGGGGAGGGATTGAGTGGTCTTCACGCGCCCTCGATCTGGCACCGGAGAACCCGGCCCTGCATTTTCAAATCGGCAACATGTATTTCACGATCAGCCAATATACGGATGCGATGCGTCATTTCGAGTTGGCGACGAAGTATCGCCCCAGTTTTTCGGACGCATGGCTGCGCAGGGTCGAAATTGAGAAACGACGCGGCAATCTGGCCCTGGCAGATGAACTCTTTTACAAGGGCTTTGTGAAGTGTCCTGAATCTCCCGCTTACAATCTTCACTATGCCATGCGCCTGATGGAGGATGGGCAACGCAAACAGGCCATTCCCTATCTGAAAAAATCGATTGAATTGAACCCGAATGAAGCAGCTGCATACATCCAGCTCGCCAATGGGTATTTTGGGCTGGACCGCCTGGAGGATGGAAGAGAGGCACTGGAAACGGCATTGCGCGTCGAGCCGGGAAATCCACTGGCAATGCTGACAATCTGTTTTTATTACATCAACATGGGGGATCAGGAGAATGCCAGCAAATGGCTGGAGGCGATTAACGAGCACCCGCGAATCGCGTCATCCGACAAGCTGGATCTCAAGCTGAAATATCAGGAAAAATTCTGATTTACCGCGCGTTGATGGATGCAGGGAAGGTTGTGCGGTTTCTTTCTGCGGTAGCAAAGAAACTCAATTCCGAAACAAGCGTTTTCAACGCTTTCCAACGCGAATTTCTGGTAGAATATCCGCTTTCCATCTTTGGGTGCGCCTTGTGTGTGCCCGGAAGGATTTACTGCAAACCAGGGGGATTTGTTTGCAGTAACTTCAAGTCGTGAATGCAGGTTGACCGCAGGTTGGCCTGCATTCTGAGTTTTCATAGCACTACCCGAATGGGCTTATTGACATAGCTGTGAGGTGAAGTGCTTTTACTCCGTGTTTTGGAATGAATTTGTGACGGCAAAACATCCGGATGCGGGTGAATTTTTCAGCTTTCGGATTGCTGGATGCAATGGATTGGCCTAGATCGATGAGTGTCATGAAGCTCCACTGCTTGCTCATCCATTTCGTTGTCCTTGCACCACTGTCTGTGTTGTTCGCGGACGTGCCCGAACCCGCAGGTTTTTGCGCACAGACGAGTGCGGATGATGAGTGGGTTGTGATGGTATACAATGTGGAGAACCTGTTCGATATTGACGGAATCTCGCTCTTTGAAGACTACGCACAGGATGCGTCCGGGGAACGGGACGCCTATGATGCAGAGCGATTGCTCACAAAAATTGATAACCACAGCCAAATCATTGCGAGCTGCAACGGAGGCAGGGGGCCTGACATTGTGGCTCTGCAGGAGTTGGAAATCGATTTTTCCAATGATCCATCATTTTCACTTGAGCAGGCACTGGAGGAATATGCGGAGCAGACCGTCGCGGAGTTGTTGGGCGGGGAGGTGGTCTCGCCTCGAATCAGCGGATTTCCCATTGAATTTTTCCTGCTCAAACGCCTAAGAGAACTGGGAATCGATGACTATTCCTTTGTGGGTCCGCGCTTCGATCCGAGCTGGCAGCAGCGCGGTATTGCGCATCGCTGCGCTTTTCTGAGCCGCTTTCCGGTTGTGGAAGTGCGGCAACATCCGTTGTACCAAGCTCGCGACATCCTGGAGGTGACCTTTGATATACACGGCAATGAACTGACGGTGTTCAACAACCACTGGAAATCGGGGGCAAGTTCGGTGCGAACCGAGCCGATCCGGATTCAAAACGCAGGAGTGTTGCGTGTGTTGCTCGACCAGTTGCTTGTGCAGAATCCGGCGGCGGACATCCTGCTGGTCGGAGATTTTAACTCGCACCACAATCAGAGTCTGCGCATGGATGCACCCTTTGGGGTCACTGCGATCAACAGCATTCTGGGGTCCCAGAGTGTGGAGGCGGCACTGCTGCGTTCGGAGGCCGATTTGTACAATCTTTGGTATGAACTTCCCCAGCCTGAGCGTGGCAGTGAAGTCTGGATGGGAGAATGGGGTTCGCTGATGCAGGTCATCGTCACCCCTGGACTCTACGATTCGAATGGCATTCAATATGTGGACAACAGTTTTCGCAGGCATCTGATCCCCGGAGTAAATGTGGATGCAGTCACGGGTGAACCGATTCGCTGGATCAACCTGGGATCGGGGGCGGGGTATTCGGATCACATCCCGGTGTGCGCCAGTTTTCGCCATGCCCGCTTGCATGGCAAGGACTCCAATTTGACACCCTACCACCCCGATGATCTCGGTTCTGATGCAGAGCAACAGCACCAGGCGATTTGGGTAAACTATTCGTTGGAGGGACGGGAGATATATTCCGATTTGCAGCGACTGACCGATCAGACGCCAGACTCACTGCTCACCGAGATGGGAGGACTGTTTCAGGTGGAGGGAATCCGCAGGGATGGAGGAATTGAAGTGGACGGAAAGTTGTATGGGTTGTATGCTCCCAAACCTGAGGTCTGGCAGTGGCTGAAGAATGTTCCGTCGGGAGAACTGATGCACTTTGTGGGTGAATTTTCAGTGCATCGTGCACAGTTACAGTTTTTGATCCAGGACCTTTCGTGGGTTCAATCACCCAGATCCGGCGGAGAGTCGGAATAATGTCTTTGCCTGACCAACCCGAAATAGCGAAGCACATGGCCGTGCAGCACGAATCCTTGACAGCAAACGCGACTCCCAAACCCCGTGTTGTGATAGAGTATTGCAGCCAGTGTCGATTTGTGCTTCGGGCATCCTGGCTTGCACAGGAGCTGTTGTTCACCTTTGGAACCCAATTGGGTGAAGTGGCATTGCGCCCGGGAGAAGGGGGGGTGTTTCGCGTGTGGCTTGAGTCCGAGCTACTTTTTGATCGAAGTGAGGTCGGGAGGTTCCCTGAATCCAAGGAACTCAAGCAATTGATTCGCGACCGCATCGATCCCGAGAGGGATCTCGGGCATAGTGACCGCAAGTCATCGGATCAAGCCCCATGATGCGACGTGCTGAACGGTTGCCCTGTTCAGCGGTAAGCGTTGATCTCGTCGCGCAGGGCAAGCGTAGCCTCACGGGCCGCATCGTCAAAATCTGCCTCGCTGGATGCGTAGAGGATCTTGCGCGAAGAGTTGATGATCAATCCGGTGTGGTCATCGGTCATGCCGTTTTCAACAATATCTTTGACCTTGGCACCCTGAGCGCCCACTCCGGGCACCAGAATGGGAATATCAGGAGCCATTTTGCGCACTTTCGCCAATTCCTTGGGATAGGTTCCACCGACCACCAGACAGACGTTGTTGTTGAGATTCCAGCGGTTCTGAGCGAGGTAGGCGATTTTACGGTAAATCTCTTCACCGTCGACCTTGAGGGCCTGAATTTCGCCCGATCCGGGGTTTGAGGTTTTGCACAAAATGATGATTCCCTTTTCGGCCCGGGATAGAAACGGCTCCATCGAATCACCGCCGAGGTAGGGATTGACCGTTATCGCGTCGGCATGGTAGCGATCAAATGCCTCTTTTGCATACATTTCTGCAGTGCTTCCAATGTCCCCGCGCTTGGCATCGAGAATGGTCGGAATATCGGGGTAAGTTGAACGCAGGTACTGGAATGTCATTTCCAGCTGGTTTTCTGCGCCGTATGCCGAGTAGAACGCGACCTGAGGTTTATAGGCACAGACAAGGTCGTGAGTCGCATCAATCACAGCCTTGTTGAATGAAAACAGTGGATACTTCTCCTGCCTGAGATGGGGGGGGATTTTTTCCAGATCTGTGTCCAGCCCGACGCAGACCAAGGTTTGTTTTTGTTTCCAGCGGTGGTAGAGTTTTTCCGAGAATGCGATCATCGAGAGCGTTGATTTCAGAGCCAAAAGTTCGTTAATAGAGTTCCGCTTCCGGCAATGCGAACTTTTTCGACCCTGAAACGAGCATATTCAACCGTGGAACGCCCATTCCAAGCCGAAT
>JBEGIR010000046.1 GCA_040224245.1 Puniceicoccaceae bacterium
CACGCGAAGACAGTGATGATAGTTCCAAATCCAAACACCGCGAGTGGACACTGACCGAACTCGCACTGCTGCCAGGATCACCCTTCGTGGGACGCTCCGCCAGAGAACTTTCACTCCGTACCCGCTTCGGAGTTAATCTGCTCGCAGTCTCCCGCCAGGGCAAACGAGAGACCCAACGCCTGCGCACACTCACTCTGCGAGCGGGTGATTTGCTGCTCGTTCAGGGTGCGCAGGAGTCCATTTCAGAACTGGCCTCCACTTCCGGGTGCGCACCTCTGGCGACACGTGACCTGCGCATCCCTGACCGGAAAAAAGCGCTGCTTGCGACATTGATCCTCGCTGCAGCCATCCTTGCCACTGCCTTTTCCGTATTGCCTGCCGCTATTGCCTTCACGGCGGCTGTCTTGCTGTCCATGGTCTTCGGTACCATCCAGTCGCGCACCGCCTACGACGCAATTGACTGGTCTGTGGTGATCTTGCTGGCGGCCCTGATACCGGTTGCCGGAGCCATGGAAACCACGGGAACCGCAGAGGTGCTTGCCCGGGGTCTGCTCAATGGCGTTGCCCAGGGCAACGCTGTGATCGCGCTGTCATTGATTCTGGTAGTGACGATGACGCTCTCCGACCTCATGAACAATGCCGCTACCGCAGCAGTGATGTGTCCGATTGCGCTGAATCTTGCCGCACAACTCCAGGTCAACCCGGACTCCTTTCTCATGGCGGTTGCCATCGGTGCGTCCTGTGCATTTCTAACCCCGATCGGTCACCAGAACAATACGCTCATTCTGGGTCCTGGCGGATTCAGTTTCAAGGACTACTGGCGCATGGGATTACCCGTGGAACTACTCGTGATCGCGCTCAGCCTGCCCCTGCTACTGATCGTCTGGCCGTTATAGTTTCCCATACCCATAGCTCAAAACAACCTCGTGCCCAACGATGAAAGCTACCCCTGAAACGCAAACCTTCCGCAGTACCCTGCACGCAGCAGTCACCCAACCCGGTGAAGCCCCGTGGGGTTTTGTCATCCTGCCAAAGGAAATCAGCCAAACGCTTCCACGCCGGGGTCGGACCACCGTGCAGGGCACGTTGAATGGACATGCCTTTCAGGCAATGCTCGAACCCGACGGACAGCTGAGCCATTGGCTGAAAGTGAATCCCGACTTGATGGGTCAATCGTCATGCACCTTTGGTGACGCAGTTACCCTCAGCATCACACCCGTCGCGCAGGAACCCGACCCAGACATTCCCCCAGACTTTCGTGCAGCACTCAACGCCACTCCCGAGGCCCTGGAAGTCTGGCAGGCAACCACTACGCTTGCCCGGGTGGACTGGATTCACTGGATCACCTCCGCCAAACAACCCCGGACTCGCTCCAAGCGCATCGCCGATGCCTGTGACATGCTAGCATCCGGCAAACGCCGCGTCTGCTGCTTCGACCCGTCAGGCTACTACAGCAGAGCTTTCAGTGCCCCTGAAGCTAGCCGATTCGCCAACGAACAGTGATCCTGCTCTTGGGTCGAGCAAATCGAGTGCGCGTTAGTTTGGGGATTTTCCTTTTCCGCTCAGGGCCAGGTTCCACACCCGTGGATCCCGCAGTGCAAGGGCGACCCATACCAGAATACCGATCAGCACGGGCATGAAAAACGCCTCTTCGAGGCGCACATGCGTCGCCGTGGCACCCCCTAGATAGGCAGACAGCAGGATCGCTCCATAAAATGCCACTCGTGGAATGAGAAACAGCAAGGTCACGACGACTTCGACCACACCGATGCTGAACATCACCTCTGTCGACCATCCCATTTCTGCAAACATGGCTTCCTTGCCCTCCCAGTCTGTAAACTTGCCACTTGCACTGGCAAAAACCAGGAACACTGCGATCAATCCACTGAGGACCCATCCGATACGTTGTTGAGTAGAAGATTTCATAGTATGGATAAGGTATTGATTTTATGTCATTTTTCCAGGAACAGGAGCTAGCGGACGAATCTCAATGGTGCCCTTTTTTGCCGGCGAAAGACGACTGGCAATCGCCAGTGCCTCATCGAGATGATCCACATCGATGAGGTAATATCCACCAAGCTGTTCCGTGGTCTCAGCAAACGGACCATCGGTGATCTCACGCTTACCGTTGCGAATGCGCAGGCTCGTAGCAGTGGAGATGGGCTGCAGTGGCGCTGACGACAATAGTTTGCCCTGCTCAGCCAATTCAGCACTGATGCGCGACGAATCCTCGACACACTGTTCATACTCTTCCTGAGTCCAGGCGTCTTCTTTTCCGTAAATCAACAGCATGTACTTCATGAGTCACCTCCTCCACAGCAAGCCCCGGAATAATCCGGAGCATCGGGCACGGACGGATCCCGAATGATCCAGGCCTGGTTGTTCATGGGGTTAAAAGGAAGTGACACGTGCTCGTGCACCACTTTCCAGTTCCCGCCGATTCGCCGAAAACAAAGCGTGATGCGAAGCCATGTCTGCGCGGAAGGATGCCCCTCCTCGTCCGTCACGATGTGATGCATGCCAAACGCAAAGGCCGTGTCCCCCTGCACGTGCACACTGACATCCCGATGCTCGGAACGAAAGGTCTCCGGAAAGAATGGCAGGCATTTTTCCCAGGTATCGCTGAGCGCTGCAGTCCCCTCCACTTTATAGGGAGGGATGGCGTCAAACACCACCACATCGCTAACATAGTTGGCCGTCAATCCCTGCGCGTTCTTCGCTTCGAGGGCGCTTGACCAGTCCGCGATCAGTCGGCGGATTTCGGCTTCATCCTTTGAAGAATTGGTATAGGTTGTATTCATGTATTTTCTCTTGGGTTCATCGATTCATTGAGCTTCCGGTCCGTCCGCCATCACCATCCACGGAACACCAAAGCGATCCGTAACCTGACCATAACTGGGTGACCAAAATGTTTTTGTCATCGGCATCTCAATGGTTCCTCCCGAAGCAAGCGCGTTGAAGAGTCGTTCTGCGTCCGCCACTTCCTTTGCGGACAACGCCAGTCGGAAACCACTGAAAGTGGACGCTTCATCGCATCCGTCCGAAGCCATCAGGTGAACATCGCCTATCTTGAATTCGGCATGCATGATTTTGGACTCAAATCCAGGTTCAATCATGCCCTCTGGCAAGGGTTCTGGGCTTTCGTTGAAGCGCATTTGAAATCCAATCTGCGCACCCAGGTGCTCCCGATAGAACTCCAATGCCTCTTCGCAGCGCCCACCCAAAAACAGATACGTGCGTAGGCTCGACCCCTGGCCTGCGACGGCATTTCTTTGAGCCTGGTCCTGCTTTTCCAATTCGCCAGTGGGATCCCACTGCGCGTAGTCGGCAGGTTCGTAGAGGGGACGAATTTCAATATCCGAATCCCCGGTCATGGGATTGGGGCAGCGTTTGACCCACTCCTTGGCTTCGTCCAGAGACTGCACTTCCCATATCCAGTATCCGGCTATCAATTCCTTGGTCTCCGCAAAGGGACCATCCTTTACCACTCGATCCGCTCCACTGAAATGCACGCGTGCACCGGCAGAGCTGGGTTTGAGGCCCTCACCATCCTTCATGATGCCTGCAGCTATGAGTTCGTCGTTAAACGCTCCCATCGCCTGCATCAGCTCCGGACTCGGAGGCACACCGTTTTCACTGTCTTGGGTCGCTTTGACCAGAATCATTACTTTCATTCCATTTTCCTTTCGATTCGGGGGTTGTTGTGGGACCGCAGCACAAGGCTTCGTGGTCGCATTCCATGGAGTGTTTTTCCGGAGACGAACCGAACCTGCTGAAGGCTTTCAAATACCATTGCAGCTCGATCCGATCATAGGTCACCACCGGAATGGGACTCCATTGTCGATGGTTCTGATACATTCAAAAACAAGCTAAAATCAGGCGGTTGCAGATTTCCCGCCGCGTTCCATTTTTTCGGCAAATTCAGGATCCACCGAACGGATTTCAAAGGGACCGATGCGAACGCCCGGATGTTGGCTCATCAGCGAAATCGCATGATTCAGGTCGCGGGCCTCCAGCATCAATATGCCACCGAGAACCTCCTTGGTCTCTGCAAACGGACCCTCCGTCACCGCAACCGCACCGTTTTGCATGCGCAGGGTCACCGCATTGCAGGCCGGACCCAGTGGTTCACCACCGATAAAATGTCCGGTTTCCCGCAGTTCATTGTCGTAAGCGAGACAGCACTGCTCCATGCTCTGGCGCTCTGCTTCAGGCAAGGCGTTGAACTGCTGCTCGTCGAAATATCCCAAACAAACAAATTTCATGTGAGTTGACTCCGTGGATTGAATGATGTGCGCGGAAAATCTTATCCGCTTTCCCCTATAGTCGCTTCACCTGTGCTCGATTCGACACTTCCAAAAATTTTTCCCACAAAAATTTGTTCACGCCCGTTTCACACCGGATGAACTCTCAACCATTCGAAGTTTTCGCTGTAACAATCGCCGCTCCGGTTCCTGTCGCGCAAGTCCCAGTGCCAGCTCAAAGGCCTGCGCCGCCTGCTCAAACCGTCCGTTTCGACGCAGCAACTCTCCACGTGCAGAGTGCGCGAGGTGGTAGTCCTGCAATTGCCCACGCTGCAGCAGGGCATCGATCCGGGTGAGTCCAGCCTCCGGACCATCCCGCATGGCGATCGCCACCGCCTGATTCAACTCAACCACAGGAGTAGGTCGCAACCGGAACAACAGTCCGTAGAGCAACACGATCTGATTCCAGTCTGTCTGAGCTGCACTCGATGCATCCGCATGCACGCAGGAAATCGCCGCCTGCAGTGTATAGTGCCCCACACCTCCCAATTTCATGGCACGTTCCACCCACTGGCGTCCTTCTGCAATCAACTCCTGATCCCAGCGGCTACGATCCTGGTCCTCGAGCAAAACGATATCGCCCGCATCATCGAGGCGCGCGCTGCGTCGCGACTCATGCAACAGCATCAGCGCCAGCAATCCCATGACTTCGGGTTCTGGCAACAGACTCAGAATCGCGCGCGCCAGGCGAATCGCTTCGCTGCACAGTTCGAAGCGAATGGCGCACTGCCCGGCAGATGCAGAATAACCCTCGTTGAAGACCAGGTACACCACTGCCAGCACCGAATCAAGTCGCTCGGGTAACTCTGCGGTGGAGGGTATGCTGAACGGGATGCGAGCCTCTTGGATCTTCTTTTTTCCGCGCACGATTCGCTGCGCCATTGTTGACCGAGAGGTTAGAAATGCGCTCGCAATCTCTTCGGTCGTCAGTCCACACACTTCCCGCAGGGTCAGGGGTATCTGAATGTCCGGGTCAATAGCTGGGTGACAGCATGTGAAAATCAGGCGCAGCCGATCATCCTGAATATCCTGTTCCGCAAAGGAGTGATTTGCAGATTCGATTTCGTCCAGACGTCGCTGTAGCTCCGGCTCGAGCATGTGGCGCCGCGAGCGTCGACGCAGCACGTCAATGGCCTTGAACTTACCGGTGGTGATCAGCCAGGCTGCCGGATTCTCCGGAATCGACGATTGGGGCCATGTCTTGATCGCCGCAGTAAACGCATCATGCAGTGCATCTTCCGCCACATCCATATCCCCGATCAGCCGGATCAGCGATGCGAGTACCTTTCCAGATTCACTGCGGTAAATCTGATCCATTCGGGACTGGAAGGAGGCGTCGCCGGACATGGACCCTTCAATGGCACAAATAACACCTTGCTTGCAAGCACTCGTTGAAGTTTGTTGCGGGTCAGGGCTTGAGCATGCGTATCTCTACCCGTCGGAATTCGATGGGATGACTCTCTGCCTGCAGCGCGATAAATCCACCCTGCAGGGAAAGATCGTCGCTCTGAATCAAGCGCTGTGCGTCGGCATCGTCCGGGTCCAGCTGAGGCTGCGAATATTCCATGACAGTCGTCCCGTTGATGCGGTGAACGATGCGTTCATTGCCCCGCACTTCCACCTCAGCAGTCACCCACTGTTCGCCGTGAAAGGTTGGTGAAGTCGATTCCGTGCAATGTGCCGTGTGCAGTTTTCCGTCCATCACGACATGAGTGCCCGGAGTGCAGAGATTGCCAGTCGGACGCGCGTCAATCCCGTTCCCCCCAAGAAACTGTACCTCAATGGAGACCGGAAAATTCTGCGCTTCGCCCATGGTTTCCGGAGCCTGACTGTGCACCATCACTCCACTGTTGCGATAGGCCCAACCGGGACCGCCACTCGCCTGTTCTCCCACAAAACGATATTCGATGCGCAGCACATAGTGCGTGAACGGTGCTCGGTAAAACAGATGCCCGAACTCATTCTGAAAGGGTTTCGCGGGATCGTAAACCACACGCAGAATTCCCTGCTCGACGCGAAAAGTTTCTCCCGGATTGGCCCCGAGTGCATGGCCCGTGAATTTTGGGGTCCATCCCTTCAGGTCGCGTCCGTTAAAAAGCGAAACCCAAGAATCGTCGGAAGTCGAGTCAGCCGCCTGCATGAGGGGCATGTGCAGTAGCGCCAACACCGTCAGCGCACAGTTCAGGGTTCGCAGCAATGCATTCATGGCACAATCATGGTCGATGGATCGACTGGAGTCGAGTCGTCATTGCAGCGGCGCAGCAGGGTGAAATACATCGGTCCCCAGCCATCATCCAGATCGGGTCGGATCATCCAGCCGTAGCGCGTTGCGCGGCCAATGGGCGCCGTGACCGGTAGCAGCTCGGCATCAGTCTTTTTCTGCAGGTAGCGCTCGATCACCCCATCATTTTCGGACGGATGGATGGAACAGGTGGAATACAGCACTACCCCTCCCGGACGCGTTGCCAGCACAGCGGAGCAAAGCAATCCATATTGCCGCTTGGCAAGGGATTTGACGCGGTGCGGACTCCACTGAGCCAGGGCCTTCGCATCGCCCAGCACATGCCGCTCACTCGAACAGGGGGCATCGAGCAAAACGCGATCATATCGCTGCTGGTGGCGATAGCCCCAGTCAATTCCGTCCGCTGCCGCCAGTTTCAACTGAGGCAACTCAAAGGCATCCTGTCCATGGTAGCGTCGAATCACCTGCTTGAGTTTTTCGAGCCGGGGTCGTGAGAGGTCGGTGAGCATCAGGGCATCCCCCTCGGCAAGGGATTCCAGCAACATCAGCGCCTTCCCGCCCGGTGCCGCACAGACATCCCAACTGGACTTGGCTGGATGCTTCAGCAGCGTCTTCACTGCCAGTACCGATGCCAGATCCATCAGATAAAAGGCGTCGGGATGCTGCTCCATCGCTTCGAGCACTTCAAACTCGCGCACATCAAAACAGCCGGGCAGCTCAAGTGTTTCGGGTATACCCTCAGGCAGCACACCTTGCCGAACACCCATGCGCGTAAGCCGGGCAACATGTTGGCGCGCTCGCAACAGGGCAGATTTCAGAGAGGTCCACTCGTCCCCAAACACGGTCTGGTAGTGGGACTCAAAATCAGCTGCCATGCCGCGCTCCCCCAACCACTAAAAACACTTACGATTCCCCGATCAATACGCCTTCGCAAAGACGGCCTTGCGCGTGGTCGGCTTGCCAGTGAAGATACACTCCCCGGGTTCAAACGCATCGAGCAATACACAGCGCACGGTTGTCTTGAACTGCTTGGACAGCGCATCCTCCAGTTCCGCATCCCCCGCCCAGTAGGCGATGGCAAATCCGGTCTCATCCGTCTCGGATGCAAAATACGATTCATAGGCCGCACGGGAGTTGACTTCGCAGGTGCGCGCTTCGCGATACGCCTTTGCGCGCTGCAACAGCGCATCCTGAATCTCCTGCAACAGGGATTCCACTCCGGCGATAAACGCGTCGCGCTCCAGGAATTCCTTCGCCTTCGGACCCTGATCCCGGCGAATCATCACCAGTTTGCCCGACTCGACATCGCGCGGCCCGACTTCGATGCGCACGGGCACACCTTTCTTGACCCACTGCCAAGCCTTCTCCCCACCACGCAAATCCCGATCATCGACTTTCACGCGCAGGGGGCGGCCTGCATAGGATTTTGACTTCAATTCCGCATAAAGCGCATCCACATAGGCCATGACCGACTCCCGTTGTTCCTCCTTGGGAATCACGGGCATAATGACAATTTGCTGCGATGCCAGTCGCGGTGGCATCACCATGCCATCGTCATCCGCATGCGTCATGATCATGCCACCGATGAGACGCGTACTCACTCCCCAGGAGGTGGTCCACGCATGCTCTTCAACACCTTCCTTGCTCAGGAACTTGATGTTACAGGACTTCGCAAAATTCTGACCGAGAAAATGGGAAGTGCCCGCCTGCAGGGCTTTTCCATCCTGCATCATGGCTTCGATCGAGTAAGTATTGACGGCTCCGGGGAAGCGCTCGCCTTCGGTTTTTTCACCTTTGATAACGGGCATGGCCATGTAATTTTCCGCAAAGTCCGCATAGACATCCAGCATCTTGAGTGTTTCTTCCACCGCTTCCGCTTCGGTCGCGTGTACGGTATGCCCCTCCTGCCAGAGAAACTCGGCCGTGCGCAGAAAAATACGGGTGCGCATCTCCCAGCGCACGACGTTGGCCCACTGGTTGAGCAGCAGGGGCAGGTCGCGATGCGACTGCACCCACTTCGACATGTACTCGCCGATGACCGTCTCGGAGGTGGGGCGCACCACGACGGGCTCCTCGAGCTCCTTGCCCCCGCCGACGGTGACCACGGCGAGCTCGGGGCTGAACCCCTCGACGTGCTCGGCCTCACGCTGCAGGTAGCTCTCGGGGATGAACAGCGGGAAGTAGGCGTTCTCGGCGCCGGCCGCCTTGATGCGGGCGTCGACCTCGGCCTGCATGCGCTCCCAGAGGGCGTAGCCGTAGGGGCGGATCACCATGGTCCCCCGCACCGGCCCGTGGTCGGCCAGCTCCGCCTTGGTGAGCACGTCCTGGTACCAGCGGGGGAAGTCGTCGGCCTGGGGGGTCAGCACGGGAGCCTTTGCCATGGC